>JAVVSI010000001.1:0-22542 GCA_036654315.1 Evtepia sp.
TTTACCCGCGCGGTATGTCATATACGCACTGGCTTTTCTTGCGGATCTGCCAACGCGTCCGCGTTACTGGTGAAGCTGTGCAAGACCCAGACGGTCGGCATCTTCAACGATTAAAGTATTGACATTGGGTAGATCAATCCCGGTTTCTATGATGGTCGTGCAGACCAAAATATCAATTTCACCATCCGTCATACGGCTCATCACGTCTCCGAGTTCGTCCTGATCCATTTTACCGTGGGCAACCGCGACGCGTACATCATGCGCAAGAACGCTTGCAATTTGTGCCGCACAGCGGTCAATGGTTTCGACGCGATTGTGGAGATAATACACTTGACCACCGCGTTCCAATTCACGCCGCATTGCGTCACAAAGTACCGTGAAATCATGTTCCAATACATAAGTTTGTACCGGTTGGCGGCTGGTCGGCGGCTCTTCCAGCGAGGACATATCGCGCAAACCCGAAAGTGCCATATTTAAAGTACGCGGGATCGGCGTTGCGGAGAGAACCAGCACGTCTACTTGCTTGGACATCTCTTTGAGCCGCTCTTTATGACTCACACCGAATCGCTGCTCTTCATCCACCACAAGAAGCCCTAAATCATGGAATTTCACAGATTTTTGGAGCAATTTATGTGTCCCAATCAGCAAATCTACTTGACCTTCTTCTGTTTGTTTCAAAATATTGCGTGCTTGCGTGGGGGTGCGGAAGCGACTGAGCATTTCAATTGAGACTGCCGTTCCCTCAAAGCGGTGTAGTGCAGTCATGTAGTGCTGTTGGGCAAGAACGGTGGTGGGAACTAAAATGGCGGCTTGTTTTCCATCTAAAATGCACTTCATGACAGCACGAAACGCAACTTCCGTTTTCCCATAACCGACATCCCCACAGAGCAAACGATCCATTGGGATCGGGCGTTCCATATCGCGTTTGATTTCTTCGATACAACGCAATTGGTCATCGGTTTCTTCGTATTCGAAGCGATCTTCAAATTCACGCTGCCAAGGAGAATCGGGTGAAAAAGAAAAACCACTTTGCCGTTGCCGTTGGGCGTACAGTCGAATCAGACCCTTTGCCAAATCTTTCGCGGCTTTTTTGGCACGCGTTTTCGCACGCCCCCATTCGATTCCGCCGAGTTTGGACAGACGCTTGCTATCCGGATCTTCACCACCACCAATATATTTGGAAATGACATCCAGCTGCATGGCGGGGACATAGAGTACATCCTCGCCGGCAAATTGAAGTTTGATATAATCTTTTACAATGCCGTCGATTGTCATTTTGACCATGCCGACGAAACGACCCACACCGTGATGTTCATGCACAACGAGTGCGCCGACGGAGAGGTCGGAATAGCTTTCTAGTTTTTGGCGATTTGACTTGGGAATACGGGGCGTATGTTTGCTGGGCGGCGCACCCTCCGTGAGGACTGCCACATGGGCGTTTGGATATTCAAAGCCGGAGGACAGTCCGCCAAGGGAAATCACAATTTGACCGGGTTCGGGAAGTGCATGGAGACCGGGATCCAAAAGCGCATTGATTTGGCGGTCGTGCAGCATCATTTGAAGATTTTCACCTCGCCGTTCCGTTGGAACAAGGATCACGACAGCGAAGGAATGATATAGTTTTAAATCTTCAACCAGTGCATCCAAACTTTTCCCAAACCCGGTCAGTTGTTTGGCATCAACAGAAAATATGCTTTGTGGTGTGATCGGATAGGCGGTCGTTGGAAAAGAATCCAACCAAATCAGTGAAAATTTTGACAGCTGTGTGCAGAGGCGTTCATAGCTTAGGGCGAACTCGGCATGGTGGCCATCCAGAATGTTCGATTCCAACAAAAATTTGATATCTTCCTCTAATTGCCAAAGCCAAGACTTGGCACGGTCGGCAGCACGCGCGCTTTCCGAAACCAAAATAAGCGCGTTTTCAGGCAGATAATCCGTTGCAGTTGCCATGGCATACCGTGTGGGCAGGCAGAGATCGGGCGGATCAGGCAGTTCTCCCTCCTCGGGCGGCAGAACTTCACCGGCAGGAAGCAAAGTCGCGGACAACAAAGAGTCCACCCTACGCTGTGTAGCGGGATCAAACAGACTCATAGAGTCGATCTCATCGCCAAAAAACTCCATACGGATGGGTTTTGGATGTGCAGATGAAAAAACATCTAAAATTCCGCCGCGTACAGCAAATTGCCCCACACCCTCTACTTGTTCACAACGCGTATAACCCATACGACAGAGTGCATCCAAAAGGGAGGTGAGGTTTTCATGATCGCCGGGTTTTAAGGTACGGCAAAGCAAATCAAATTGTGCGGGTGGTAGGGTACGCTGCAACAGAGCTTCTACCGTCACGACCAGTAAGGGAACCTCACCCATTCTCAGTGCATGGAAGAGAGAGAGGCGCCCTTGTTGATCCTGTTTTGAGGCGGTACCCGCATGGAAAACAAATTCGCGTGCGGTTAAGAGTGCGGCTTTTTCATCGAGTAAAGCATCCAAATCCTGAAGAAGCCGACGGCTTTCGCCTTCATCGGCACAGAGAATCACAATGGGGCGTTCGGTATCTCGTCGGAGTCGGGCGGCGAGATAGCTGCGATGGACGGAAGCGAGCCCCGTTACGGCGATGGGAGAGATTTGATGCCGCGTTGCATCGAGAATGTGACGGTAAACGGGCAAACGGTGTAAAAATTCGGTTAAACGCTTCATAAGAACTCCTTTCCGCACTGCGCGGCAGGTCTGACAATTAAAGTCTTTACTAAATTTTTCTTCAGAAAAATTTCAGGATCCAAGGGCGGCGCCCTTGGTCGCTCGTCGCAACGAGCGAAATCCTGTTGCTTGACGCGTTTTTTCTTTGGTACTTTCTTTTGTCGCCACAAAAAGAAAGTACCGTCGCATCCACCACGACTTAATCTAAATGGATTAATGGATTCAGTTTCAATGTCAACAGGTTAACGGGAATTTAGAATAGAAGCTCTGTAGGGGCGGCCATTGGCCGCCCGCCGGATTTCAAGTCATTTGCCGGCGAAGCACGGACGCGCAATGCACGCCCCTACGTCTAAGGATTTCTTAACCTGTTGACATTGGATTCAGTTTTATCAAAAATCACAACTTGAAGTCAAAGCAGCCATTCTTTCTTTTTGCAGCGGCAAAAGAAAGAATCAAAGAAAAAACGCGTCAAGCAACAGGATTTCGCTCGTTGCGACGAGCGACCAAGGGCGCCGCCCTTGGATCCTGAAATTTTTCTGAAGAAAAATTTAGTAAAGACTTTAATTGCGAGACCTGCCACGCAGTGCGTAGGTTAATTGAACTGTGACATGGCCTGATCCGCGCCTTTTTCAAGCAAGAGCTCTACCGCATCGGCAGCGGATCGAATCGCCTCATCGACAATTTTACGGTCGGTAGGCACAAAACGAGACAAAACCCAAGCTGCCATATCATAATCAGGATGTGGTTTTTCACCCACACCAATTTTAATCCGAGGGAAAGCATCCGAACCAAGCCGGGCAATGATACTTTTCAGACCGTTATGCCCGCCGGCACTCCCGGAACGACGAATCCGTAATTTCCCCACAGGAAGTGATACATCATCTGAAATAATCAGGATGTGTTCCGGTGGAATTTTAAAAAACCCGGCCGCCTCTCTGACTGCTTCTCCGGATGAATTCATATAGGTGGTTGGTTTCATCAGTAGAACGCGCTGTGTGCCGAGGGTAGCGGGGGTTGTAAGCGCGTGGTATTTGAGCCGTTGAATTTGAAGATTGTGGCGTAAGGCGAGTTCATCGGCAGTCCGAAATCCGACATTGTGGCGCGTGGCCTCATACTCCTGACCCGGATTACCAAGACCAACGACAAGCCAGTCGATAGGAGAAGATTTTTGGAACATATATACTACCTCTTGTGATTGCATAACAGAATTTGGGGGCGGATATTGACTCCGCCCCCATCCTGTATGTTGTTGATTTGTTTCTTTTAGATAAACAGTTTGGAAACCGATGTTTCCTCATAAATATATTCAATGGCTTCCGCAAACAGCGGTGTGGAGGGAATATATTTAATTTTATCACAGGTGACACCGGGACGCATGGGAATGGTGTCGAGGAAAACAACTTCTTTAATGACACTATTCTGAATTTTCTTGATGGCATCGCCGGAAAGTACGCCATGTGATGCACAGGCATAGACTTCGGTTGCGCCACCGATTTCGACGATTGCCTTGGCCGCACCGCAGAGAGAGCCGCCGGTATCGACCATATCATCCAGTAAGATCACGCGTTTCCCGGCAACGTCACCGATCACGTTCATGACCTCAGAGGAATTCGCTTTTTGACGGCGTTTGTCTACGATTGCAAGCGTCATACCGAGCTTTTGTGCAAAAGCGCGCGCCCGCGCGACGGAACCGACATCAGGAGAAACGATCACGGTATGTTCATGGTCGTTTTCGAACTTTTGGGCAAAGTAGCGGGCAAACAGCGGACTGCCGAGTAGGTTGTCCACCGGGATATCGAAAAAGCCCTGAATTTGTGAGGCGTGCAGATCCATGGTGAGGACGCGATCCGCACCGGCACGCGTCAATAGATTTGCAACAAGTTTGGCAGAAATAGGGTCACGCGGTTTTGCTTTGCGGTCTTGTCTGGCATAGCCGAAATAAGGAATCACGGCGGTGATTCTTCCTGCGGATGCACGTTTGAATGCGTCAATCATAACAAGCAGTTCCATCAAATTGTCATTCACGGGGTAGCAAGTAGATTGGATTACAAAGACATCGGAGCCGCGGACTGACTCATAGATAGAGATAAAGCACTCCCCATCGGAAAAGCTGCCTGCCTCCAAGTCGCCCAAAGGCAGATCGAGTTGCCTACAAATAGACTCCGCCAATGGGCGGTTAGAGTTTCCGGAAAAGATCTTGAGATTCTTTCCATGTGCGATCATCAATTACATCCCTCTCGATTGTTTTTTCTGTTCAGAAATGGCTTGCCGTGTCTATACGGCCGATCATACGGCTTTATTATAACAAACAGAATCGGAAAAAGCACCCCCAAAAACAAAAGAATTTCTGTTTTTCAAAAAAAGCTTGACAGAATTGGGATGTAAGTCTATACTGACTGTACCAACACAGCTAATACACTCAATACACGGAAGGGATGTGGACCATGATTCACCTCAACTACCGGGATAGTAGACCCATTTATGAACAGGTGCGGGATGGCTTACGGAGACTGATGGTAGTAGGCGGAATTACGGAGGGCGAAAAGTTGCCCTCGGTGCGAACCCTCGCATCACAACTCGCCATCAATCCAAATACAATTCAGCGCGCTTATGAAGAACTGGAAGCAGAAGGATATGTCTATACCATTGCAGGCAAAGGCTCGTTTGCCGCACCGCAGAGCGATGTCAATCAGGAACGGCGCAAAGAACTGATCCGTCAATTTGAAGAGAGCGGGCGCGAGCTTTTGCATCTCGGCATGACGATAGAGGAACTTCTGTCGCTGATCAAAGAGAAAGGGAGAGACGCACATGATTGAAGTAAGAGACGTAGTGAAAAACTTTGATGGGTTTCGCGCATTGGACGGACTGACCATGACAGTTCCGGCAGGTGCGGTCTATGGACTCGCAGGGCCGAACGGCGCGGGGAAATCTACCATTCTTCGTCACATTACGGGGGTTTATAAACAGGATTCGGGCGAGGTTTTGGTCAATGGGCAGCCTGTATTTGAAAACCCAAAACTCAAATCCGATATGGCCAATATTCCCGACGAACTCTATTATTTCGTTTCTGCAAGTACACGGGATCTGATGCAGTTTTACAAAGGGTTTTATCCGAATTTTGACGCAAAACGATACAACGATCTGCGCGATATTTTTACAAGTGTCAATGAAAAACAATCCATTCGCCGCTTGTCAAAGGGGATGCAGAAGCAGTCGGCATTTTGGCTGGCACTAGCTTGCAGACCGCAGCTTCTGATTTTGGATGAACCGGTGGATGGACTGGATCCGGTGATGCGCAGACAGGTCTGGTCCTTGCTGATGAGCGACGTCACGGAGTTCGGAACAACGGTACTGGTTTCCTCACATAACCTGCGCGAGTTGGAAGATGTCTGCGATCACGTCGGCATTTTATCCAAAGGGAAAGTTTTGCTGGAACGCCCCCTTGCGGATTTACAGGATAATATGGTCAAAGTACAGATTGCGTTCAAAGAGGGCGATATGCCACAACTGCCGCCCGAATTGAAAGTGCTGCACAGCAACCAAACAGGACGTGTTCACACGCTGATTATAAAAGAAAATCCAAAAGCGGTTTTGACGAAATTGGAAAGCTATGCGCCGCTCTTCATGGACGCGATTCCCTTGACCTTGGAAGAAATTTTCATTTACGAACTTGGAGGTGAGGACTATGCAAAACTCGTTCTTTAACAAAACCCTCTTTCGCAAACAAATGACCCGATTCTGGCCCTTGTGGAGCTTGTACGCGTTGGTGGCAATCACCGCATTGCCGCTTACCCTGCTCTTAAATCGCAACGAGTTCAATCCCGGTTTTGCCGAAAGTTTTGCACACCTTGATATTGTGCAGATTGCTGTCTCAATGGGACCTTGGATTGCGGCATTCTTTGGGCTGTTATCCGCGATGGCTGTGTGGTCTTACCTCTATAATCCACGTTCTGTAGGGATGATTCACGCCTTGCCTGTACGCCGTGAAGGGCTGTTTCTCTCCAATTATCTGGCAGGCATTTGCTTTTTCTTACTGCCGCATATTCTGATCTTTTTTACAACATGGGCGGCGGAAGCAGCGGTAGGCTGTGTAGATTTGGGGGCGTTGTTTCTTGCCTTCCTCATTCAAAACCTACTGAGTCTCTTTTTCTTCTCGTTTGCCACGCTCACGGCATTCATTACGGGATCTCTCTTGGCACTGCCCTGTCTTTTCGCTATTTTTAATGGCGTTGTATTGGGGATGGTGTTGATACTGGGGCAAACGTTTCAGTGTTTCGTTTATGGCTACCCCGATGTAGTGTCGGGATGGATGGAACGGATCGCCGTTTGGGGGACACCAATGTTTTTGCTCATGCGGAAGGTACGCGTCGATTCCACAATGGTAGAGAGCGGAAGTGCCGCAATGGTACAGGGCATTCCGATCGTCGTCGGACTCGCGCTTGTGGGACTAATGATGGCGGCCGTAGCTCTTTTGCTTTATCGGAAACGTAAGCTGGAACTTGCAGGGGAAGTCGTTGCGGTTTCTTGGATTCGTCCGATTTTTAAATATTGTGTTGCCATCTGTGGCGGCATTGCGGTCGGCAATCTCTTTTACGCGATGTTCCAAGTCAGTAGTATATGGCTGATGTTATGTTTGATTCTGCTCTGGACCGCCGTGTTTTATTTTGCCGCACAGATGCTACTCAGCAAATCCTTTGCTGTGTTTCACAAGTCTTGGAAAGGCTGTGTTATTCTCTCTGTGGTACTCTCCCTTGGGATGGTGGCAATGGAGTTGGACGTATTCGGCTATGAAAAGGATGTGCCGCTTCCCAACGAAGTCGCGTCCATACAACTGGAAAACTCGAATGGGTATCACGGATATAGGAATTACGGAGATGAGGATGTGCAACAATCGACAGATCCCGAACTGATTGCACAGTTGATTGCACTGCATCAATCTCTGGCGGATAACAAGTCCTTCACGGAGACTTGGCTGAAAGATGATGTGCCGGATTCGGAACGGGGGCATACGGACGCGCAGGGTGTGTTCCTCCAGGACAAAGGCACACAATATACATGGATTCGGTACAATTTGAAAAACGGGAAATCGTTTGTACGCAATTACAGGGTGCCGATCTCACAAGATCTGTTAAAAGATCCCGATTCCTCCGCAACACGCTTGCACACATTCCAAAACAATCCAAAGATGACGCCTCTTTTCTCGAATGAGTTCAAGCAAGACGATTTATTATCCGCAACAATAGAAATCATTACTTTTAATGCGGATGGCTACGGCGGAGAAACACACCGTTTTACCGCCGAACAGGCGAAGCGACTCTATGCTGCAGTGAAAGAAGACATATCGGCAGGCAGATTGGGAAAAGTATTTTTACTGGATGACGAGGTCGCACTCAAAACCCAAATGCAAAACGAGATTGGCTTCACCGCAGTCATGCCGGACAAGACAGACGAAAAAACAGACTATGAAGTACGGAGCAACGATCCTATGGCGGGTGGAATGTATGAAATACCTGCCGACGAGAGAGCGGTTCGTGATCTTTATTTGAAGCTGCAAACCACGGCGACCTCTACACTCGCAGTACTCAAAGAGTTTGGATTTGTACGGGGTGAGCAACTTCCTACTTTGTATGATGTGCGTGCCCATGATGTCTCTGAAAAGAATATGATCCTTCAAGATACTCCCATCACACAGACAGAAGTACAGACAGGAACGGTAGAAGCAGTACCCGTTTTGCCGTAACACAAAAAGTTTACAAAATTCGTCCGTGACAAATACAGTGGTTATATGGTACAATAGAAGAACTTTTTAACAAAAGCCCCTCTTCCCCGTTTTCACGACGGGGAAGAGGGGTTCAAAGCTGAAAAAAAGAAGTGCTCAATGAAGAAAGGAGCCTATCTCATGGAATTTTACGCCAACGAAGGCAAAGAAGTTGCGATAAGCGTAGGAGATCGGGCATTCATCCGCCACGCGATTCGGACGCGTTTTGTCAACATCGGCGACGATTACATCGAGCTGATCCGTGAATACGTGCTGCCGGTCTACGAACCGGGTGATATTCTCTCTTGCAGTGAAAAGATTATCGCATTATGCCAAAAACGTGTGGTTCATGAAGAAGAGGTCAGACCGGGAATCCTCGCCAAAATCCTCTGCCGTATGGTCCATCAAACCGCCGCAGGCCCCGGCGCAGGTGTGCCATACAAAATGCAATTCGCCATCAATCAATGTGGCGCATGGCACGTCCTATGGGCGGCATTTCGCGCAGGGGTCGATAAATTGCGCGGTGTAAAAGGCACGTTTTATCGACTCACGGGAACCGAAGTTTCGGGACTGGATGGATTTTACGGCGAGGATGTCGCGGAATATGCACACCTCGGCATTCGTGTCCCCGACCAACCGGATCGCGTCTGTGATGAAATTTTTGAGAAAACCGGCGTGATCGCAATGATTGTCGATGCCAATGCCCTCGGTCAGGAAATCTTGGGACACGCAAGCAATCTCAAGGAAACCGAAGCCACAATGCAGGGTATGATTAAAGACAACCCCGCAGGACAGGAACGGCAGTTGACCCCCTTTATTCTCATCCGTGAAACCAAACAGGCAGATCGGAACGAAGCACCCCAACCCCTCCCCGAAGAAGCATAACAGAATAAGGAGTATGATGATGATTAAAAAATGTAAAAGATTCCTCGGTATCACCCTTGCAGCCGCCCTGTTGGTCACGACCTTGGGTGGATGTGATATCAACGAGTATGACCCGGTACAGGAAATTATGGGATATTCCGGTAAAACCACATTCATGACCGTGGACGGCGAAAAGGTAACCGCCGCTGATTATTTCTTCTGGCTGGCACAGTCGGGCGACTATATCGGCAGTTTCTTCGCACAGCAGGGGACAGAAGATATCCCTTGGGATCAACAGCTGGACGAGAATAACACTGTCTCCGCCTATTTGAAAAATGAGGCACTCAATACCGCAAAACTGTATCGTATTGTCGAGACAAAGGCAAAAGAGAGCGGCTATAAATTTACAAACGAGGATATGGCTGCCCTGAAAGAAGAAGAAGCCGCCGCACTCAAACAAGCAGGTGGGCAGGAAACATATGACAAGATGCTGAAACAAATGTGCATCACCTCCAAGGGAATGCACAAAATGTCCCAAGTCTCTGCCCTGTACAGCCACTTGGAAAATGGTATGTTTCAAACGGTCGATGATACCGGCGCAGTTGCCGAAGGACTTCAGACGTACGTGAAAGACAATGACTTGCTGCGTGCGAAGCATATTCTGCTGGCAAAAGCCGATCCTACAACCAATGAACCATACGCAGCGGAAAAAATCGCAGAACAAAAGACGCTTGCAGATGACCTCTTGCAGCAAATCAACGCAGCCGAAAATCCAACAGAGCTTTTCAATCAGCTCATGAAGGATAAAAACGAAGATCCGGGTATGGCACAAAGCCCCGACGGCTATGTGTTCATGAAGGATCAAATGGTACCGGAATTTGAAGCGGCAACACGCGCTTTGGAAATCGGCGCAATCAGTGGTGTCGTAGAGAGCGAATTTGGATATCACATCATCCTGAGACTCGACCCATCCGAAGATAAGCAAGTGCAGAGTGATTGGCGTGGAACAGAAATGGATGCAGTGTTGCAAAAGTGGATGGAAGAAGCCGTTGTCGAAACCACAGCGGAATATGACGCAATGGAAGCAAAAGTCTTTTATGAAGGACTGCAAACATTCCGTCAGACCTTAGAGACACCGGCAGAATCGACAACCACACCCGACGATACCACAACACAGCCCACCCAGCCGAACGAAGAACCCAAAAGTGGTGGAGATGTACCGCCGACAGATGTACCGACGACAACCCCACCCGTTGACGCCCCACCGGCAACCGGTGACACAACGGATGCCCCCCCGGTAGATCCGGCGACCGGTGACACAGCGGATGCCCCACCGGCAGATGCCCCAACAACCCCACCTGCCAACTAAGATCAATCCCCGAAATAGTAGAATGGCATCTTCGGTTCGAACAAACCGAGGATGCCATTCTTTTTGTGTGATTACGTTTTGGGTGCAGTTGCCAAGGCAACGGAGAGCATACCGGGACGCGGCAACAAATTTTCGCCGTCTTTTTTCTCGGTTTGATAGGATTGTGGGGTTCGTTGAAACCATAGCGTGTTATCTTCAATCATCAGTTCCAGTTGGTCACGATCCAGTAAATAGTAGAGATAGGCACGCGTTGCGCGTTCAAAATAGGAGATATCCGCCAATTTGTGTGCGCTGATATGATACGCCTCACACATTTTACGCGTTAAACCGGGGACTGTCATCTTTTCGGTGACCAGTTCCAAGATTTCTTCCATTCTCTTTGCCAAAAAACGAATCTCCATGTCAATAAAGGACATAATTTCCGTATAGACACCCCAGTGCGCTGCAATGAAAAAGTCTGCCGGTTCCGTGCGCAAGAGACTGAGACTTTCAAAATAACCCGCGATGGAGAGCGCGTAGGGGAATTTTGCTTTGTAAAGTTCCCGTCCGGTCATGATGGCATCGCCTAAATACAAGACGTGATCCGGTGTGCGGATGACGATGTGGTCAGAGGTATGCCCGGGTGTGTGAATGACGTCGAAGGTAGCACCGGCAATCGTGACCGTGCGGTCTTGCGGCATGATGATGATATCTGCAACGCATTCTGTGCCTTTTAAGCGGTCATCTTTGGCGACCTGTTTGGGGGACAAGTTGCCACTTTGCATTTCAAGACCCAACTGCGAGGATTGAATGCCGGCTTCGCCCAAGGACATGGCGATTTTTGCGCCATGTTTTTTTTGGAAATACGCGTGACTGCCGGTGTGATCCATATGTGCATGGCTTCCGATAATGCCGACGCAGGAAAGCCCCATGCCGGCCAGTGCATCTTCGATTGGTTGTTCTTGTCCACGAATGCCACTGTCCAGTAAAATACAGCGGCTGTCATCCACTTTATAAAATGGGATGACCACCCAGCTTTTTAAAACCCAGGTGTTCCCTTTTACTTGTTCGATGGTGATTTCTTTTAGATCCATATAGACGCCTTTCCTATCCTAATTTTGCCCCGGCCGGAATGCAATCATCCAAAATGAGGAGATGCAAAGCTTCTTCCCCTTGATCGGTATGAATCGCCGAGATCAGCATTCCTTGTGACTCCTGTCCCATCATTTTACGCGGGGGCAGATTTACAATTGCAACCAAAGTTTTCCCGATTAAATCTTCGGGTTTATAAAACTTTGCGATACCGGATAAGATCTGACGATCCGTTCCGCTTCCGTCATCCAAGGTAAAGCGGAGGAGTTTTTGACTTTTTTTAACCGCTGTACAGTCCTTGACTTTGACAACACGGAAATCGCTTTTCGCAAAGGTATCAAAATCCACCGGTGCTGCAATTGGCTCAATTTCATTTTGTGGCAGTGTTTTCTGTGCTTCCAATTCCAAAAGCTCTTTCGCCGCATCAATACGCGGGAATACCGATTCCCCTTTTGTGACACTGACGGTGGCGGGAAGCAGTCCGAAGGTGGCGGCAGACGTCCAAGTTGTAATCGACGCATCTGCACCGATTTGTGCGAAAATCTTCGCGGCACTTTCGGGGATAAACGGAAGCAACAGTGTACTCGCGATGCGAATGGTTTCCAGTAGATTGTATAAAACGGAGGCGAGACGGGGGCGGTTCGCTTCGTCTTTTGCAAGGATCCAAGGGGTGGTTTCGTCAATATATTTGTTTGCGCGGGCGATGAGGGTGAACACATCGGAAAGTGCGTTCTGGAATGCAAACTTCTCCATTTGCACTTCATATTTCCCACGCAGTGCCTCTGCCATAGCAAGCAGATCATCGTCAAGCGAATCCGGCTGACGGTCGGCAATCAGAACGCCATCAAAATATTTTTCGACCATGGCGGTGGTACGAGACACGAGATTGCCGAGATCATTGGCAAGATCGGTGTTGATCCGTGCAATCAGCAGTTCATTTGAGAACGTGCCGTCGGTGCCGAAAGGAAACTCACGCAGGAGAAAATAACGTAAGGCATCGGAACCGTAGCGGTTCACCAAAATGACCGGATCTACGACATTGCCCTTGGATTTAGACATCTTGCCGCCATCAAGGAGTAACCAACCGTGACCATAAACTTTTTTCGGAAGCGGTAAATCCATACTCATCAGCATGGCGGGCCAGATAATAGAATGGAATCTCACGATTTCTTTTCCGACAAAATGCACGTCGGCCGGCCAGAATGTTTCAAAGTCGTTATGTCGGTCGTTTAAAAAGCCAAGTGCAGTGGCATAGTTGAAAAGCGCATCCACCCAGACATAGACAACATGACCGGGATCAAAGTCGACCGGAATGCCCCAACGAAAGGAAGTACGAGAAACGCATAGATCCTCCAGACCCGGATCAATAAAGTTGTGAATCATTTCGTTGACACGACTGCGTGGCTCCAAAAAGTCGGTGTTTTCCAACAGATCACGTATACGATCCGAATAGGCGGAGAGTTTAAAGAAGTATGCTTCTTCTTCTGCCGGATGTACTTCTCTGCCACAATCGGGGCATTTGCCATCCACAAGCTGGCTTTCCGTCCAGAACGATTCACAGGGTGTGCAGTACAGACCTTTGTATGAGCCTTTATAAATATCGCCCTTATCGTACATTTTCCGAAAGATTTTTTGAATCGCTTCGACGTGATAGTCATCGGTTGTACGAATAAAACGGTCATTTGAGATGTTCATCAGGTTCCAGAGATCGAGAATCCCACCTGCACCGGTGACAATACGATCCACAAATTCTTGTGGCGTAATGCCTGCTGCCTTGGCTTTTTCTTCGATTTTTTGACCATGTTCGTCCGTACCGGTGAGGAACATGACATCATAGCCTTGCAGACGCTTATAACGCGCCATGGCATCGGTTGCGACGGTGCAGTAAGTATGCCCAATATGCAGTTTATCTGAGGGGTAATAAATGGGTGTGGTGATATAATATTTCTTCATGCGGGTAGATCCTCCTTGATAGTTTGCGTGTCACGCAGAAGTAGAAATACGGATGGAATGAAATACAGGACAAGGGAAAGCATTAAGAGCAGGGTTTCGAGGTTCTGTCCGTCTGCCAAGCAGACAAGCGCACAGTAGACGGAGGCAAGACAGAAAAAACTCGCAGGTCCCGTATGCGGACGGTCAAAGGAAAGGGATGCGAGGTAATAATGAGCGAGCATGGCAAACACAACGGCCAAGAGCGTAAAAACGTATTCACTTTCGGAGGGACTTTGCGCCCAAGCCTGATAGGAGGCCATGAGCCAGATACAGGTGGTGAATGCGGGAATTAAGAGTGCATTGCGACCTGTCTCCGGTTTGAAAAGACGCAAAACGACAGAGAAAGCGGACAAGACAAATAAAATGCCAACAAGCAGCCATAATGGAGACAGCTCTTTGGTGAGGAAACGACGGATCATCACAAAAGCACCGATCAAAGTTAAAAAAGCGGATGCCATCATGGACATCTGCACAAGCATGGGTCGTTTGGTGGGGATGGGCTGCACTTTCTGTGTTTCTTGCAGTTCATCGGTGACCACTTCTTTCCGAATGGAAAACCACAAAAGAATGCCACAGAAAAAGACCGAAAATATGAGCATGGCCGCACTCGCCGGTCGACCACCGATTGGCAGACCACTGATGGGATCAAAGGCGGAAGCCAACTGCCACTTCCGCAAAGCAAGGCCGCCCACACTGCCAAGAAACGCAAGAATGGGTAAATAGAAATGTTTTTTAACGTGCATAGAAAAAGGCTCCTCTCACCGACAAAACGGATGATGATATGAAAGTCATTATACCACAGCACACAGAAAAAGGCACGCGCTTTTTTTGAGGAATGGGCTGTCACTTGCGCAAATAGGAAAAATGTGATATATTCATATTAAAATAAGTTAAATTCAGATGAAAAAAAAGGACACAATCATGGAAATCAATGGCATTGAGGTCAATCCTGACCTCCCCTTCGCACAAATGAACCTATCACCCGGCACATTACGCGCCTTGCATCAAAAGGGCTATGCAATCGCTACACCCGTACAAGCGGGCGCGATTCCATTATTCTTGGAATGGAGGGACGTAATTGCGAAAGCCCCGACGGGTACGGGCAAAACCTATGCTTTTGGAATCCCGATGATCGAGCATATCGCACCGGATTCTGTGGATGTGCAGGGATTGATCCTTGCGCCGACACGGGAATTGGCCATTCAAATTCAAGCGGAATTACGCGAATTATGTGCTTTTTTACCGGGCATTCGGTCGGTCTGTCTGTACGGGGGGCAGCCGATTGACAAGCAAATTGTACAGCTGAAAAAGAAACCACAGATCATTGTCGCAACACCCGGCAGACTGATGGATCATATGAAACGACGCACCGTGCGACTGGGAAAAATCCAAACAGTCGTCTTGGATGAGGCGGATCGTATGCTCGATATGGGCTTTTTAAAGGACGTGACCCATATTTTGGATCAAGTATCTTCCAGAAAAAATCTAGGACTTTTTTCTGCAACCATTTCTCGGGAAGTCATGGATATCTCATGGCTCTATCAACGAGATCCGGCGGAAATTGTCGTCAGACCGATCGAAGAGGATAAACCCGATATCAGACAGCTTCGGATCAATACCGACAGAGATGGGAAACTGCCGGTCGTCGTGGAGCTTCTTGCACAAGAAGGCTTTGACCGCGTGATCATTTTTTGTAACACAAAGAATATGACGGATCGTGTCACCGGTTTGTTGCAGATGCAAGACATCTCTGCAGAATGTATCCACGGCGATCTGAATCAGCGCGTTCGGGAATCGGTTCTCACACGATTCAGACAGGGCGAAATTCGTATTTTGGTTGCAACCGACGTTGCAGCAAGAGGCCTGGATGTCGATGACGTCGACGTTGTCATCAATTTCGATATCCCGGAAGAAACCGAATACTATATCCATCGCATTGGGCGTACCGGCCGTGCAAAACGGCATGGTGTTGCCTATAGCCTGGTGTCAAGTATTACGGATGGCCTGCGATTGGACGATGTGGCAAAAATGACCGGTATTATCCCGGAAGTCGTGACACTGTAAACGAAATTTTCAAAACCCGGAGGTCTTTTTGCATGCTCCCTTTCCGCACACCCACCCCGGAAGATCGTCAGTGGATTCTTCCAAAACTCAATAGCGCACAGATTCCGCTTTGTGAATATAGTTTCCCGGTTCTTTTTTGCTGGCGGAATGCATTCAAGCAGAAGATTTGTTTATTGAAAGAACGACTGCTCACAAGACTTGACAGCAATATCGGTGGCTCTTATCTCTGGCCTGTTGGAACCGGAGCCTTGGAACCTGCATTTGCTGCACTGACGGAAGATGCGCGGGCAAGACAGACAACCCTGCGACTGGTTTGCCTGACGCAGACACATTGCCAATTACTCGAACGTCTTTTTCCGGGTCGTTTTTCGTATTCGGAGACCTGTTCCGGACCCGACTACCTCTATGATATCCAAAAAATGGTTGATTTAAGCGGAAAAAAGCTCCACGCAAAGCGAAATCATATTCGCCGTTTTGAAGATGTATGCCCAAACTGGACATTTCACCGCATGACCGAAAAAGATATCCCCGATTGTCTTGCCTTAGACGAAATTTGGGCAGAAGCATCCGGAAAAAGTACGCAGGAACGTGCGGCATTGTGGGACGCACTCACGTTACAAACAAAATTGGGACTGGACGGCGGGATCATACGAGACGGAACCGGTACCTTATGCGCCTATACGCTGGGTGCAGCCCTGACCCAAACAATTTACGACGTTCATTTTGAACGCGCACGGCCTGACCTGCAAGGTGCCTACGCGCTGATCAATCGAGAATTCGCTCGCTTCGTGAAAGCGCGTTATCCCAATATAAGCTTACTGAATCGAGAGGATGATATGGGACTTCCCGGTTTGCGTCAGGCGAAACTCTCTTATCACCCCTTACGCTTAGAACGAAAATATTGTGCAGCGGAAACACCCTGTACACGAAAAAATTGAATGGAGGACATCCTCATGATTGATATTCGTATTTCCAAGCCGGAAGAAATACCGATGCAAAAAGAACTATGGAAACGCTGCTTTGGCGACTCCGATGAATATATTGATCTCTTTTATGACAAATTTTGTACTGCAGATCGTGTCTTGGTCGTAGAGGAGGACGGCGAACTCAATTCCATGGTCGCACTTCTCGATACAGACCTTGTTATGCCTGACGGCAGCTCAGTCCGAACCGGTTATGCCTATGCCTTGGGTACAAACCCATACATTCAGGGCAAAGGATATGCCAGACAGCTTTTGGCATTTGCGGACGATTATCTGAAAAAACGTGGTGCAAAATGTTTTACACTGGTGCCTTCCTCCCCCAGTCTGCATCGCTATTTTGAAAATCTCGGATTGCAAGAATGTTTCTCTGCCAGAAAACTCGAAATTATTTCGACGACTTTGGCAGACCCCGATCTCTCCTGTACCGTGACACCAATTGATTCACATGAGTACAATCAAATTCGGGAGTCAAATCTGAAAGACACCTATCACATTGCCTATAGCGACGAATTGATCGAATTCCAAAAACTTGGCAGTCAGCAGACCGGTGCCGATATTTATCGTCTGGAAATTGATGGTGAAGTGGGCTGTGCCGCGATTGAGTACGTCCAAAAACGCCGCTTGCTGTTTAAAGAATTGCTGATCTCCCCCGCAAAGATGATGAAAGCGGTGGAGCTGGTCTGGAGCATTTTGCCCGCAACGCGCTATCATGTCCGTACCCCATCTTTCCGCGATGGTTTGCCCGGGAACTATATCCAAGCCTTTGCTATGATTAAGTGGTACGACCGCGAATTACAGCAAAAGTGGCACAATCAAGACGCTTATATGGGTTTGGGCTTCGATTGATCTTTTATTTTAGAAGAAACTATGATACAATACCCCTGCATTTTGCATTTTTATAACTTTAAATTTGAAGGAGATTACAAACATGGAACTTTCTACCGTCCTCTATACCGTCGCCGAGCATGTTGCGACCATCAGCCTCAACCGTACAAAGGCAATGAATGCACTCAACAAGCAGATCTTTGTTGACCTCACAACAGCTTTTGAAGCGGCACTTGCCGATGCAGAAGTCCGTTGCGTGATTTTAAAGGGTGAAGGCAGATGCTTCTGCGCCGGCGGCGACATTGCCGAAATGGTTGGTATTACCGATCCCGACGAATTCGCTGCCTTTATCGCAACCGCAAACAACTTCTCCACACTGCTCAACGGCTTTGCAAAACCTGTGATCGCCGCTGCACATGGTGCAATTGCAGGTGCAGGTACCTCCTTGGTCATGCACGCTGACATCGCAGTGGTTGCCGATAACGCGATGTTTATCGTTGCCTTTGGTCAGGTTGGTCTGGTTCCCGACTGCGGTTGTAACTATCTCCTGCCCCGTGCTGTTGGTCCTAATATTGCAAAAGAACTGATGCTGACACAGCGTGCTGTCAAGGCAGACGAGATGAAAACGCTGGGTCTTGCAAACAAGGTCGTTGCTGCCGATGCACTCATGGACGAAGCCATGAAGCTTGCAAAGAAAATCGCAAAAGGTCCGATCAATGCCTATGGACTTTCCAAGGCAATGATGAACAAAGCACATGAGTCTACCTTGAAAGAAATTTTGGATGATGAGGGCGTTGCACAAACCAAGGCACGTACAAACTTTAATGGTGGCGAAGGTTTGACCGCATTCTTGGAAAAACGTCCGGCACAGTTCCAGTAATGAAAACGCGGATTACGGAACTCTTCGGCATCCAATACCCGATTATACAGGGTGCGATGCAATGGCTTTCCACACCCAATCTTGCGGCTGCCGTTTCGAATGCAGGTGGGTTGGGAACCATCAATATGACCTCTTATCCTGATCCGGAACTGTTTCGTGCGGAAATTAAGCGAATGAAGCGATTAACAAACAAACCATTTTCTGTTAATCTCTCCCTGCTTCCCGATACGAAACCGGATGGACCGATCAAACAGTATTTGGAAGCTGTGGTGCAGGAGGGCGTGAAAATTGTCGAAACCGCCGGCACAAGTCCTGCCCCGCTTCTTCCCATCCTCAAGGATGCCGGAATTATCGTGATGCATAAAGTGCCGGATGTCCGCTTTGCTGTAACCGCCGAGTCCATCGGTGTGGATGCAGTTTGTATTGTCGGGCAAGAGGGCGCGGGGCATCCGGGTATGGCAGGCGTGGGATCCATGATCCAATGGCCCCTTTGTGCGGAACGTCTCAAAATCCCAATCGTTGGTGCCGGTGGCGTTTGCGATGGGAAAACGCTTTGTGCCGCTTTGGCACTTGGTGTGGATGGCGTGATGATCGGGACTCGTTTTATGATGGCAGAAGAATGTCAAATTGGACCGAATCTCCGTCAATTCATCATAGACGCCAAAGAAACGGATACTGTGCTGACGCAGTTGAGTATCCGTAACGCACTCCGTTCCATCAAAACAAAAGCTGCTTTGGATATCATTGAATTCGAGAGAAGTCACCCAACCTTTGATGAGTTGTACCCTAAAATCAAAGGCACCGTTACCAAGGCGGCTTATGAAGCCGATGAACCAAATGCGGCGCAAATTTCAATGGGACAGGTTGTCGGAAGAATCCACGATGTCAAACCGGCCGGCGTAATCATCCGTGAAATTATGACGGAATATTACGAGACGCAGACGCGCCTATCAAAACTAAGTGAATAGTGAAAAAGAGCTTGCTGTCAACCCGGCAAGCTCTTTTTGTGTGATAAGACAGCCATAGACTTTTCGCGCGAATAACGACTGCATTGTGTACAAAAAAACGAAAATGCAGGGACATAAAAGCGAAAAAAAGGTCAAAAAGTATGTAAAATTCTTTTTTTTACGAAAGACTTGCTTTTTCTATCGGTTGTGTTATAATTGCCCTGATAAAGATGGATCACCATCTGAGTCTAATTTTAAGAAATTTTTTTGGAGGACTATTATGAAAAAGCTTATCTCTTTATCTCTTGCTCTGACTCTCTGCCTTGCACTTCTGGCCGGTTGCGGCGAGCCTAAGGCTCCTGCAGATCCTACGACTACACCACCCGCAACCACCGATACTGCAAAGCCCGATGAAGCAAAGAAGGACGACGCTGCTAAGACCGATGATACAGCTAAGACCGACGACGCTGCTAAGAAGGACGACGCTGCTAAGACCGATGACGCTGCTAAGACCGACGACGCTGCTAAGACCGACGACGCTGCTAAGACCGATGACACAGCTAAAACCGACGCACCGACTACCGACGCAAAGCCTGCTCAGTAATTTGAAATGGAACTAAAGCAGTTCCGAAAGTGAGGATTTTTGTTGTATGAAGAAGCTCTTTGCACTTGCTCTTGCCCTTACCTTAAGTCTCGCACTCCTTGCCGGTTGCGGTGAAGCGAAAGCTCCTGCCGATCCGAATGCAGGGAAAGACGCGACTTCGTCTGAACCCGCCAAAGATGCAAAACTCGTGATCCTTGACAGCGCCTATGCCGATGAGGAATACGCAATTTGCATCGCGAAAGACAATGCCGATTTACTGGAAAAAGTAAATGGTGCTTTGGCTGAGCTGAAAAAAGATGGCGTGACCGACGCGATTGTCGCCAAGTACATTGATGAGAAAGCACATGATTACAAGTTCCAAGAAAACGTCCCTGCGGACGCCAAAGAACTGGTCATGGCTACCAATGCCGCATTCCCTCCTTATGAATATCGTGAAAACGATACCATTGTAGGAATTGATGCCGAGATGGCAGCTGCCATTGCGGATAAATTGGGGATGAAGCTGAGAATCGAAGATACGGAATTCGGTTCCATCATCGGTGGCGTACAAACCGGAAAATATGATATGGGCATGGCAGGTATTACGATTAACCCGGATCGCCAACAGAGCGTTGCTTTCACAGATACCTATGCAAAGGGTGTTCAGGCAATTATCGTCAAGGAAGGATCCCCGATCACATCCGCTGACGTACTCAAAGACAAAGCCGCGACTTATGTCGTTGGTGTCCAACAGGATACCACGGGCGATATCTACTCTACCGATGATCTGGGTGATGCCCGCGTCATGCGCTTTAACAAGGGCGCAGATGCGGTACAGGCACTTGTCACCGGAAAAGTGGACTGTGTTGTCATTGATAACGAACCTGCAAAGTCCTTCGTGGAATCAAACAACAAGTAATTCTCCACACCGAGCAGGGACGGAGTTCCGTCTCTGCTCGCGTGTATTTATAGCCATTGTCATATGGCTGCGAATACATGCGATTTTAAACAGGAAAGGGTGTTTCCTTTGGACTGGTTTCTCTCTTTGAAAGGAGATTTCCTTCTCTGGTTTACCGGAATACAAGGAAAATTCAAGCTTTGTTTTATAGATGATAACCGCTGGCACTATCTGCTGGATGGCTTGAAAGCAACACTGACGATTACTTTCTTTGCCCTTATGATCGGTATTGTGATCGGTGTCGTGGTTGCCATGGTGCGTGCCACACATGATAAGAATGCAGAAACCATGCGGCCGGGGATTGGGCGAAACTTACTTAAATTTTTTAACCTCATCTGTAAATTTTATCTGACTGTAATCCGCGGCACACCTGTCATGGTGCAGTTGCTGATTTCTTATTTTATTATCTTCATTACTGTGCGTAACGGCGTTGTAGTCGCGGCAATTACCTTTGGAATTAACTCCGGTGCTTATGTTGCGGAGATTATTCGTGCGGGTATTATGTCAATTGACAATGGACAGTTTGAGGCCGGGCGTAGCCTTGGGTTTAATTATGTCCGTACCATGCAACACATCGTGATCCCACAGGCATTTAAAAATGTCTTGCCCGCGCTTGCAAACGAGTTTATCGTTTTGCTGAAAGAAACCTCCATTTCCGGCTATGTCGGTATCGTCGATCTCACAAAAGGCGGCGATATTATCCGCGGTCGTACCTTTGAGGCATTTATGCCTTTGTTTGCCGTGGCACTGATCTATTTGGTAATGGTAGTATTCTTTACATGGCTTGTTGGGAAGCTCGAACGGAGGTTGAATCAACGTGGACACTGAGACACTCATTGAAGTTTCGAACCTCCAAAAGCATTTCGCGGGCGGTAAAATCAAGGCCTTGGATGGTGTCAATGCAAGTATTCAACGTGGAGAAGTTGTTGTTGTCATTGGACCGTCCGGAAGCGGAAAATCGACTTTCCTTCGTTGTCTCAATCTTTTGGAGCATCCAACCGGCGGAACCGTAACCTTTGACGGTGTGGATATTACGAATCCGAAAACCGATATCAATTTGCATAGACAGCGTATGGGTATGGTCTTTCAGCATTTTAATCTTTTCCCACATATGACCATTTTGAAAAATATGACCTTGGCACCGATCAATCTTTTGAAGCAGTCAAAAGAGGAAGCGACAAAAAGGGCAATGGAGCTGTTGGAGCGCGTAGGGCTTGCGGATCGCGCCGAAGCATATCCGAGCCAGCTTTCCGGCGGACAGAAGCAGAGAATCGCCATTGTCCGCGCACTCTGTATGAATCCCGATGTCATGCTTTTTGATGAACCGACCAGTGCGTTAGATCCCGAAATGGTTGGCGAAGTTTTGGACGTCATGAAGCAATTGGCGCGTGATGGGATGACCATGGTTGTTGTGACACATGAGATGGGCTTTGCGCGTGAAGTGGGAAGTCGTGTGATTTTTATGGCAGAGGGGAAAATCGTGGAGGAGAATTTACCCGAAGAGATTTTCTCGCATCCGAAAGAAGCGCGTACGCAGAGTTTTCTGTCCAAGAT
>JAVVSI010000002.1:0-21586 GCA_036654315.1 Evtepia sp.
GGTACCCCAATGATGATCGCCCCGGCTGTCACATAGACACTACCCAGAATCATTGGGAAAATCCCGTAGATATTATTGAGGGGTTTCCACGTCGTTCCACTCAAAAAATCAAAGACCCCGATCTTCCAAATGGCAGGCAGTCCGTTTGCAAACAAAAACACACAAATCAGAACAACTGCCAGAATGGAAACGCAAGCACACAAAAGAAAGACCGCGTGCATGATTTTTTCATTTATGTGTTTCATAGACACTCCTCTCCTATGGGATACTTCCCTGACTTAAATATTGGACCAGCTTGTTGTTTCACCCATATAAATCGCGCGTACCTGCTCACTTGTCATGCCGTTCACAGTGCTTTCCTTGTTCACGATCACGGCAATGCCATCTAGGGCTATGGCTGTCGCACTCAATTCTTTTTCGCTGTCTTTCAGTGCGCGCGATACCATGCCGATATCACAAGACCCTTCTATCGTAGATGTCACACCTGTTGTCGAATCACTTTGCTGAATTTCAATCGTCATCTCAGGTGCCAGAAGCAAATACGCTTCTTTTAGCTTTTCCATCACGGGTGTCACGGAGGAAGAACCCGCTACGACTATTTTCCCGCTCGGCTTCGTGCCTTTATACGCACCGCTGTTGCCCTCGCTGATGTAGCCATTGTCCTCCACAACCGTTTGACCTTCCGCGCTGAGAATGAAGGCTATGAAATCGTTTGCCGCTGCACTGACATCTTTAGCCGTCACAATATTAAATGGTCTTGCGATTTTGTAGGTGCCGCTTTTGACATTGGCTGCCGTTGCATCCGCACCATCAATTTGCAGTGCTTTGATTGTATCATTCATGGAACCCATGGAGATATAGCCAATCGCGTCCTTGTTCCCGGCAACCGTTGTCATCATAACTGCCGTGCTATTCGTTACTTCTGCCGTTGCTGTGGTATGATCGACTTTATTCCCGCTCCCGTCTTTCTGCTCAATCCCAAACAGTTCCACAAACGCCCCACGCGTCCCCGATCCGTCCTCACGGGAAACAATCGAAATACTGCCGCCTCCCGCACCACTCCCGCAACCGGCGAGAAGTGCAGTCAAAAGGGTCAGGCTTACTACCAAAGATGCAAGCTTTTTCATTTTTTTCTCCTTATCATTTGTTTGTTCCTCTGATCTGCCCTTATTGTACCCCAAATCAAGTTAACTCTAAAACCACAGCTAGGTTAATTGTAAGTTAATTTTTCTCATTTGCATATTGCAATATTTTCGTCACTATTTCGTCTCTAAACAGTCAAAAAGTTACCGAATTGTTACAAAATATCTGCTTTTATTACAATGTACTTCTTCTTTTTTCTTCTCGCAACTGCGCAGCACAAGATAAGTCTGATTTTCCAGAAAAAATCTGTCTCACCCTCTTGCAACCTGTCGTATAAGCTGTTAATATGGCTATTGGAATCTCTATGTGAAGGGAGCTTTTCTGTTTGGATAACGACAACTTAGGTGAAATATTACGAAAAATTCCTTTGGAACCCAAATCCGCTTTCGAAGCCTTGTATCGGCTCTATGATAAAATGATGTTCGGCGTCGCTTTCTCTGTCCTAAGAAACGAGGCCGCAGCCCAGGATGCTGTCCAAAACGTCATGATGAAACTTTTAAATCTACCCTTTGATAAATTTCCTTCCTCCGGGGAACTTTGCTGGCTTTATCGCGTCACACGCAATGAGGCTTTGCAGCTCCTTCGCGGAGAACATACATCCCCCTCCCTCAATGAGGCGGAAACTCTTTTCTCCGCCTATTCCGATATCGACCGTGTCGTCGATGATGACGCTTGCCGTGCCTTATTAAAAGCACTGGATGAGCAGTCCCGTGATATCATTGCAATGAAAGTGATCTCCGGTATGACTCACAAGGAAATCGGAAAAACGCTCCGTCTCCCCACCGGAACCGTACAATGGAAATATCACAAATCAATCCATAAACTCCGCTTACTTGTCTCCAACGCCTCCCTCTTGGCCCTCTCCCTTTTTGGCTATGCGACGAGACAGAATATTCCACCCTCAGTATCTCCCTCTACATTTGACAGCCGTATCATCAATCCCGCCACCATCCCCCTGCCTGATCCTTCACCCGATCCTCTTACTTGGCTTTTTCTTGTGCTTGCCGTCATTTTCTGCGCAGGTACCGTCTTTTTCTTAAAAAACTTTTTGAAAAAGCCAACAAAATAGTCCTGTTCTCGCATCTATATAGTAGACGGCTCTCATCCTTAGATGCGGGCAACACACCATTTATTTAGGAGGTTCTTTATGAAACGCTTTTTAACACTTGCCATCTCTCTCGCTCTGATTCTCACCTTGGCCGCTTGCGGTGGTGACAAAACACCGCCCGATGATACGACATCTTCCGGCGTCACAGACACCATGAAGCCGGAGGTACCCGATGACACGACGGAGGATCCCACCACAGACACAGATCCAAGCACCGACCCCACCACGGACGGATCTACCACACCCATCACACCTCCGGTATCCGGAACCACAACAACGACTCCCAATCAGCCAACCTCACAACCCACAAATCCCAACCCCACAAATCCTAACCCCACAAATCCCAAACCCACGAATCCTAAACCCACGAATCCTAAACCCACGAATCCTAAACCCACAGATCCTAAACCCACGACACCGACCCCAACACCGCCAACAAAACCGGATCTGCTATCCTTGATGAACAGCTTGCTTGTTGGTACAACAGATGAAATCCGCGTTGTGACAGAAACCATCCCCAACGACGCTTATAAATTTAATCTTTTTATTGATTATGTCGACGGCTATCAAGCAGTATCCTCTGCTTCTATGATGGGATCCATCGCCCACTCCGTTTGCCTTTTGGAAGTGCCAAGTGGTACCGATGTCGCCGCCGTTGCGAAAGCAATCAACGACAACAAAGATCCGCGTAAATGGATCTGTGTCGAAGCCGAAAAAGCAGAAGTTCTGCATCGTGGAAATTATATCTTACTCGTGATGTCTGATACGGAAACCGCCGACATTATCATTAAGAACTTTAATAACGCCACGCTTTAAGCTCGGAAGCATCGGTTCGGCTCTCCCGGGAACGTCCATTCCGGGAGAGCTCAATTGATTTGTTTACTTTAAAATCTACTGGAGGAATCCGCAATGTCTATCTCATTTTCCAAATTATTGGCTTTTTCCCTATCCGTCACGCTGCTTCTCTCCCTATTCGGTTGTGGAAAACAGACGCCCTCTGCGGTCGCCCCTCCATCCGAACCCCCATCCGTTGCAGACGAAACCACGGACACAACAGACACAACAGACACAGCTACCCCACCCACCCCGCCTTCGCCAACGCCTGTTACAGCAACAACACCGGAATCATCCCCCCTACCCGACGTACATCCGGTCAACCTCAGCATTCCCGAAAGTGCCGCTGTGAGCGATGATTATTTTGCCGATGCAATTTTTATCGGAAACTCCAGAACAGAAGGTTTTGTGCTTTATTCCGGACTTTCCAATGTCCGTGCGCTTGACGCAATCGGTCTCACAGTCAAAACTGCTTTTTCAAAACCATTGATTACGATGGATGGTCAAAAGCTAACAGTCATGGACGCTTTGGCAAAGCAATCTTTCTCTAAAGTCTACATTATGCTCGGTATGAACGAACTCGGCTGGGTTTACGGCTCCGTCTTTCAGGAGGACTATGGAAAAATCATTGACCGTATCCGTGAAATCAATCCGAATGCTACCATTTTTATTCAATCCATTCTCCCTGTTTCCAAAGAAAAATCAGCCTCCCACCCAACCGACAATAATCCCCGTATTGCAGAGTACAATAATCTCCTACGCGATCTTGCCAATGAAAAAAATGTCTATTTTCTCAATGTCGCGGAAGCAATCGCCGATGAAAATGGCGACTTGCCCGCCGATGCCTCTACTGATGGTATGCACCTGATCCCCGATTATTGCAAAAAATGGCTTGCTTATCTCAAAACACATACTATATAATTAGGAGCTGTCGTCATGATGAAGAAACTTTCCATACTGTCTCTGTCCCTCATCCTTCTCTTACTCGTTGCCTGTGGTGCCAAAACAGTTTCCATTGACCCCTCCGCACTCGCCTCCGATTTGATGGAAAATCTCACCTTTCAAGATTCTCTTTATCAGCTCGATGCTGCGACCGCGCAATCCCTCTTTGCCCTTGATGAAAGTACAGCCTGCGTCGCCTATGCCGGCACCGGCGCAACCTCGGAAGAACTGGCTGTCTTTACGACCGCTGACAAAACCGCTGCCACTGCGCTGATCACGGCACTACAGAAACGTCTGGATGAACGCATTGAGGGATATAAAAACTATTTGCCCGAAGAAGTTGACAAACTCAATCACGCTGTTCTGCAACAAGAGGGTAACTATGTGATCTTCTGTGTTGCGAAAGATGTTTCAAATGCAAAGGACGTGATTGCTTCTTATTTGAACTAATCAAATAGTTGTCAATTGCCAGAAAGGTACGCTCGTTATGCTTTTTTCCAGTATCGCATTCCTCTACTTCTTCTTCCTTGTCGTCCTCGCACTCTGGCGCATATCTCCTCCCAAATTCCGCAACCTCATCCTACTCCTCGCCTCCCTTTTCTTCTACGCCTTCGGTCAACCCACTTACGTCCTCTTACTCCTTTTTTCCTCTGTTTCAAACTGGCTCTTCAGCTTGGTCATCGAGAACAATCGCGGAACACCGCGTGCCAAACACGCGCTCGTTTCCGCGATTGTTCTCAGCCTCGCCCTTCTCTTGTTTTTCAAATACACCGATTTCTTTCTCCAAACCATCAATCAGATCTTTGGACTCGCTATCCCGCTCACAGAAATCCCACTTCCAATTGGTATCAGCTTCTTTACCTTCCAGACAATGAGCTACACCATTGACGTCTATCGCGGCGATGTCCATGCCCAACGTAATATCATTACATTTTCTACTTTCGTCTGCCTCTTTCCACAACTCATCGCAGGTCCTGTGGTACGGTATTCGGAAATTGAAACAGAATTGGTTCCACATCGCAATTCGCTTTCCGATTTTTCATATGGTATTCGCAGATTTACAATCGGACTTGCAAAAAAAGTCTTAATTGCCAATGCACTGGATGAACTCTGTACCCTTTTTCGAGGGAGCGGGGAAGCCAGTGTCCTCTTTCTCTGGATTTATGCAATCTCCTTTACGCTCCAAATTTATTTTGACTTCTCCGGTTACAGCGATATGGCCATCGGACTTGGGCGTATGTTCGGCTTCCACTTCCCGGAAAACTTCAACTTTCCCTATATCTCCCGCTCCGTCACCGAATTTTGGAGACGCTGGCATATGACACTCGGCGGCTGGTTTCGTGACTATGTCTACATCCCTCTCGGTGGAAACAGAAACCCCCAACGCTGGAAATGGTTTCGCAATATCGCCATTGTCTGGTTACTCACCGGTCTTTGGCATGGTGCTGCGTGGAACTTCGTCCTTTGGGGCGGAATGTATGGTGTCCTATTGATGTCCGAACGCCTTTGGCTCAAAGACTTCCTCGCGCGTCACCGGATCTTTTCCCACTTGTATGTCCTCTTTTTCGCAACGGTTGGCTTTGTAATCTTTAACGCCGATTCTTCTGCCATTCTCCTCTCCGACCTCTCCGGCTTATTTGGCTTTGCCGGGCTTCCGCTCTCTTCCTTTGAAACTATTTATTACCTCAAAAGTTTTGCGCCCCTCTTACTCCTTGCCATCATCGGCGCAACGCCACTGCCCAAAATGCTCTGCACTCGCTTTGAACACCATCCAATTATGACTGTTTTAGAACCGCTCACACTTGCCCTGCTACTCATCGTAATAACCGCTTCCCTTGTGGACGGTTCCTTTAACCCTTTCCTTTACTTTCGCTTTTAACTTTATCAGGAGGTTTTTATGGAACGTATCAAACGCATCGCCACCGCCGCTCTTTTTCTGTTGATTCTCTGTGGCTTCTCCGTCTCTGCCATTTTCCTGCCCGATCAGGATATTTCCGCTGCGGAACGCCGCAAACTTCAACAGGTACCTGAACTCTCTGTCGATGCCGTCGTATCCAAGGAATACATGACGGATTTGGAAAAATATCTCCAAGATCAATTCCCACTGCGTGAGGATTTCCGTCGCATCAAAGCAGTATTTCGGAAAAATATCCTCCATCAATCCGATATCAACGGAATTTATGTCACCGATTCCGGCAGTGCGGTCAAAATTGAAAAAGAACTCAAAACAGATCAAGTCCTCTTTTGCGCCAATAAAATCAATGCCTTAACGGAACGCTTTTTGCAGGACTGCCATGTCTACGCCGCCGTTATCCCCGACAAAAACTACTATGCCGCTGAACCCAACGCGCGTCCCCATCTCAACTATGACAAAATGATGTCTACCTTTACAAAGCAACTCAAAAACGTGACCTATATCGACTTGTTCGATACCCTCACGCTGGACGACTACTACCTCTCCGATGCCCATTGGAAACAGGATCATCTCCAAAAACCGCGTGATACCATCGCCACCGCTATGGGTCTTTCACTGCCACCACTCAGCTCCTATCAAAAAGAAACGCTCTTTCCTTTTAACGGCGTGTATCGTGGTCAATCTGCATTGCCCGTCAAACAGGATAACCTTACATTCCTAACAAACCCCGCCACAGCTTCCGCAACGGTCACAAGTGAAGAACTGAAAGGCCCCCTCTCCGTTTACGCACCGGATAAATTTACAAACAATGATGCCTATGACGTTTTTTTACATGGACCACAGGCGATTTTAACCATTGAAAATCCAAAGGCTTCCACAGATCGTGAACTTTATATTTTTCGTGATTCTTTTGGAAGTAGTTTTACACCCCTTATGATAGACGGCTATCGTAAAATTATCATGATTGACCTCCGTTATGTCACAACAGACTACATGAGTACGCTTGTCTCTTTCAAGCCGGGTCAAGATGCCCTATTCCTCTACAGCGTCGGACTTGTCAATAGTGGAATGCTCTTGCGATAAATCAAAAACGTCCGTTTCCTTTTCGGAAATCGGACGTTTTTCTTAAATTGTCTTTTTTTGTGCCGCACAATATGCTATACTTTCTTTCACACACGATTACTTGAAAGGCGGATGGCAATTCAACCGCTACCCAAAATGGATAGCCGTTTCTTTGCCAAAATTTTATGAAATTATTGGTGATCGACGGTAACTCTATCGTCAACCGCACCTTTTACGGCCTACAACCTCTCTCAACGCAGGATGGAACACCCACTCATGCCATTTTTGGCTTTCTCAATATCGTAGACAGGCTCATTGCAGATTTTGAACCGGACGCACTCTGTGTTGCCTTCGATCGACGAGAACCAACCTTCCGCCATCTCGCTTATGACAACTATAAAGCCCAACGCAAGGGAATGCCGGAAGACCTCGCCGTACAAATCCCACTTTTAAAAGATGCGCTCGATGCCATGAACATCCCACGCTACGAACTCGCAGGCTGGGAAGCCGATGATCTCATCGGTACGATCTCGCGCCGTTGTGACGCTGCCGGCTGGCATTGCACCATTGTCACGGGAGATAAAGATGCGCTCCAACTCATTACAGCACATACCTCTGTCAACTTAATCTCTTCCCGTATGGGAAAAACTGCAACAAATGAAATAGATCCTGCCGTTTTTCGGGAACAATATGGATTCGAACCGCCTTTCCTTGTCGATCTCAAAGCACTCATGGGGGATGCTTCCGACAATATTCCCGGTGTCAAAGGCGTCGGCGAAAAAACCGCTTTCGCACTTCTGCATGAATTCGGATCACTCAAAACCATTTATCAAAATCTCGATGCACCTACCCTCAAACCTGCCGTTCGCAAAAAGCTTGTCGAAGGTGAGGCACGCGCCAAACTCTCCTATGATCTCGCTACCATCCATTGCGATGCCCCTTTCGACTTCAAGCCGGAGGACGCACGCCGCAAACCATTTAATAACTCTATCCTGTATCAACTCTTTACAAAACTCGAATTTTCAAAACTGATCGACAAATTCGGTCTGACCCCCGAACAAGGTGATGCACCCGCTGTGACCGACTGCACCAATACGCACGACTTCCAATTGATTTCTGATACCTCACAGCTGGATTCCATTCGTCACACTTGGGAAACCGCCGCTTTTGTTGCCGTCCTCCCGCTCCCCAATTTACGCGGTGTCGCGACTGCACTTGCTGACCATGTTTTGATCTTTCTTGACGATCAAACCGAGGGTTACACTGATTTTTTACACGCCCTCTTTTCGCCAAAAGTAAAAAAAATCGCCCACCAAGTCAAAGACATCATGCACCTCCTCCTTGAAAACAATCTACCAATTGAGGGTTTTATCTTTGATACCGCCCTTGCCGCCTATCTCCTTGCGCCCACAGATGGCAGTTACGATCTCGAACTGCTTGCCCGCACCTATTTTGACAAAACCTTACCCTCAGCCAAAAAAACATACCTCGCAAAAGATGCCTTCGCCCCGATCATGGATCAAACCGGCGCAATGACTGCACTGGCTGATCATGCTGATCTGATTCCCTCTCTCTATGAAACACTTGCCCCGCGTTTGGACGAATTCGGGATGCGTACACTCTATGACACAGTCGAATTTCCGCTTTGTCCGGTTTTGGCGGAAATGGAGGTTTCCGGTTTTCTCATTGACAGAACCGCACTTTCCGCCTTCGGTACCACCCTAAAAGCGCGTATTTTAGAAATGCAATCCGAAATTTACGCACAGGCGGGCGAGACATTTAATATCAACTCTACCCAACAATTAAGCCACATCTTATTTGAAACACTCGGCCTGCCCTCCGGCAAAAAAACAAAAACAGGCTTTTCTACCGGAATTGAAGTCTTGGAAAAACTCAAAGGTACACATCCAATCATCGACGCGCTCATTGAATATCGTCAAATTACAAAGCTCAATTCCACTTATGTAGACGGTTTGGACAAGGTAATCGGCCCCGATGGCCGCATCCACACCTCTTTCCAAAACACCGTCACTGCCACTGGTAGGCTCTCCTCCACGGAACCCAACTTGCAAAATATCCCCATCCGCACCCCACTTGGCGCACAACTGCGCCATATGTTCGTTGCCCCCTCCGGTCAGAAACTTGTCGATGCCGATTACTCGCAAATTGAACTCCGCCTCCTTGCCCATATTGCAAAAGATCAGGATATGTTGGCTGCTTTCCAATCCGGAACCGATATTCATACCATGACTGCCTCACAAGTATTCTCTTGTCCCCCCGACGAAGTGACCCCCCAAATGCGCCGCAATGCCAAAGCGGTCAATTTCGGTATCGTATATGGGATCTCTGCTTTTTCCCTTTCTCAAGATATCGCTGTGACCAAAAAAGAAGCCGATGATTATATACAACGCTACTTTGCCACCTATGCCGGCGTGCGTGACTATATGGATCATGTCGTCCTTCAGGCAAAACAAGACGGCTATGTTCGGACGCTTCTCGGTCGCCGCCGTTGGCTGCCCGAACTCACATCCTCTCACTATACCACGCGTTCCTTTGGCGAGCGTGTCGCGCTCAATATGCCCATACAAGGCACAGCGGCGGATATCATGAAACTCGCCATGATCCGCGTGCATACCCGTCTGCACAAAGAGAAGCTACACGCAAAACTTGTTTTGCAAATTCACGATGAACTGATCGTCGAATGCCCCGATTCCGAAACCGAACACGTTAAAAAACTGCTGACCGAAGAGATGGAAGGCGCGGTTTCTTTCTCCGTCCCACTCGAAGCAGTTGCCACTGCCGGTCAAAGCTGGGCAGAGGCAAAGGAGTAAAAATCATGAACTATACAATCACACCGATGGATCGCTCACACCTCGCAGGTGTCGCCGCACTCGAACGTCTCTGCTTCGCAACACCATGGACAGAGGCAATGCTTGCCGAGGAATTATTCAATGACACCGCCTGTTATCTCGTGGCTGAAAACGAGCAGGGCTTTCCTGTCGCTTATGCCGGATTACACGTCGTTCTGGATGAAGGCTATATCGACAATGTCGCGGTTCTCCCTCAGTATCGCAAACAAGGCATTGCCGACCGCCTCATCGAAACCTTTTGCCGCTTCGGCACGGAACGTCTCGCCTTTTTGACACTGGAAGTACGACCATCCAATGAAGCTGCCATTGCACTCTATCGCAAACATGGTTTCCTGGATGCCGGTACACGACCCGATTACTATGAGCATCCCAAAGAGGACGCTCTCCTTATGACACGGAGGTTTTTAACAAATGGAACTGAAACTGCTGAGTAGCGAAGCATTACTCGCCCTGTATAACACAGAACTGAAAAAAGCATTCCCCGCCGCCGAACTGAAATCGTATGCGGGCATGGAACGCCTACGCAGCCGCAACGCCTATCTCCCGCTCGGCGTGTTTGATCAAAACGATCTCGTCGGTTATTCCCTGCTCTGGGGTGATCCCAAAGCCGATTATCTTCTCTTGGATTATCTCGGTGTGACCGAAGCAAGGCGCAACGGCGGTATCGGGGCTAAAATTCTTCATCTCCTGCGCGATACCTTCAAAGATAAATCCGGCATTCTCGGCGAAGTCGAAAGCCCGGACGGTGGCGCGGAAGATGAACTGCGTTTGCGCCGTTTGAATTTTTACCGCCGTAATGATTTCACAAAAATGGATTATGACTGTGTGTTATTTGGTGTCTTGTACGACACCATGCTCCTGTCTCCCAATGGCAAAGGCACGGATGCAGCCGCGCAGGAACTGCACAGAAAGCTCTATATGGATCATCTGCCCGAAAAAATCGCACAGCGGTATGTCTCCTTACCACGCGACCCCAATGCACCACCGCAACCGCTCGTCTCACAGGCGGAATTTGACTGCGGCGACGATGAAAAGAAGGTCTTTTCTGTATGAATATTCTCGCTATCGAAAGTTCCTGTGACGAAACCGCCGTTGCCGTCGTCCGCGATGGGCGCACGGTACTCGCCGACTGTATTGCCTCCCAAGTGGACCTACACACCATTTACGGCGGTGTCGTCCCCGAACTCGCCTCTCGCAAACACATCGAAGCAATCTCCGCACTCGCAGATCAAGCTCTTTTACGCGCTGATCTATCAAAATCAGACTTGGACGCCGTTGCTGTCACCTATGCACCCGGTTTAATCGGTGCGCTTCTGGTCGGCGTCAGCTTTGCGAAATCGGTCGCCTATGCCTTGCATCTTCCACTCATACCCGTTCACCATGTACGCGGTCATATTGCCGCAAACTATATCGCACATCCTGATCTCGAACCGCCTTTCGTCTGCCTGTGCGTCTCCGGCGGTACCTCACTCATTGTCGATGTGCGCGGGTATACCGATATGAACATCTTGGGTGCCACGCATGACGATGCCGCCGGAGAATGTTTTGATAAAATCGCGCGCGTGCTGGGGCTTGGCTACCCCGGCGGCGCACCCCTGGATCGCCTTTCCAAAACCGGTGACCCAAATCGTTACCCCTTACCCCGTACACAAATACAGGATGCACCCCTTGATATGTCCTTTTCCGGACTCAAAACCGCGACACTCAACCTCATCCATAATTTGAAACAAAAAGAAGAACCCTTAAATCTTCCCGACCTCGCCGCTTCTTTTTCTACCGCTGTGAGTGAAATGCTCGTTCCGCGCAGCATGATGGCCGCTACGCAACTTGGCTATCAAAATGTTGCCGTTGTGGGTGGCGTTGCCGCAAATTCGAGAATTCGCCATGATTTGGAAACCGCCTGCCTCCAAGCAAATCGAAAACTTTTTTTACCGCCCCTGTCTCTATGCGGTGATAATGGTGCCATGATTGGCAGTCAGGCGTTTTACGAATTTCAGGCAGGCGCGCGTGGCGGTACTGACCTGAATGCTTATGCAAACCGCGATATCTCTTGGAATCCTTACTTGAGCGGATCCACTTCCTGTATGTAAATGTGGATAACTCGGTGGACAATGTGCATAACTTCCTGTATCATAGAGGGTAAATGGCCAAAAATACCCCATTTTATATCATTTTTCAAATCTTTGCACTCTTTCACAAGCGCAAGCATGCAAGCCTTTTCTAAGCTTGCGGCACAGTGCGAAAATCACCGAAAGGAACTATCTTTATGCAACGTATTGAACTATCCCGCATTTTTGCGGACAAAGAACACTACGACGGTCAATCTCTCACCGTCTGCGGCTGGGCGCGTACCATCCGCGATATGAAAACATTCGGCTTCCTTGAACTCAATGACGGCAGTTGTTTTAAAAATCTGCAAGTCGTCTTTGAAGCCGGCGTTTTGTCTAACTTCAAAGAAATCGCAAAACAAAATGTAGGTGCTTCCTTTACCGTGGCGGGTACCATCGTACTGACTCCCGATGCCAAACAACCGCTCGAATTAAAAGCAAGTGCTATTCAAGTGGAAGGCGCATCCGCACCGGACTACCCACTTCAAAAAAAACGCCACAGCGTTGAATTTTTACGCAGTATCGCACATTTACGCCCACGCACCAACCTCTTCTCGGCAGCATTCCGTGTGCGCTCCGTCGCAGCCTATGCCATTCATACCTTCTTCCAAGAACGCGGATTCGTCTATATTCATACGCCGATTATCACCGCTTCCGACTGTGAGGGTGCAGGCGAAATGTTCCGCGTAACCACCCTTGACCCCGAAAATCCGCCGCGTCTCCCCAACGGTCAAGTTGATTTTTCACAGGACTTTTTTGGAAAACCGGCCGCACTCACCGTATCCGGTCAATTAAACGCCGAAAACTTCGCCATGGCATTCGGGAACGTCTATACCTTTGGCCCCACCTTCCGTGCCGAAAACTCAACCACGCAACGCCATGCTGCTGAATTTTGGATGATTGAACCGGAAATTGCCTTTGCCGACCTCTGTGATGATATGGATCTTGCAGAGGATATGATCCGCTTTGTCATTCACACCGTACTTGAAAAATGCCCGGAAGAAATGACCTTTTTCAATTCTTTCGTAGACAAAGATTTACGCGCGCGTCTCGAAGGCGTTGCAAATTCCGAATTTGCACGCGTGAACTATACCGATGCCGTTGAGATTCTGCAAAAATCCGGCGTCAAATTCGACTTCCCCGTCGAATGGGGTTGTGATCTCCAAACAGAACATGAGCGTTATCTCACCGAACAACATTTTAAACGCCCTGTTTTTGTCACCGATTATCCAAAAGAAATCAAAGCCTTTTATATGCGTATCAATGACGACGGCAAAACAGTCGCCGCCGCTGACTGCCTTGTCCCCGGGATTGGCGAAATTATCGGCGGCTCGCAACGTGAAGAGCGTTTGGACGTCCTAGAAGCGCGTATGATCGCGCTCGGACTGGAGCCAAAAGACTATTGGTGGTATCTTGATCTGCGCCGTTACGGTGGCTGTAAACACGCGGGCTTCGGCCTTGGCTTTGAACGCCTCGTCATGTACCTCACCGGTATCGCCAATATCCGCGACGTCCTCCCCCATCCGCGTACTGTGGGAAATGCCGACTTCTAAGCACCTACTGTGGCGGTCTGCGGCGGTGTTCCAGCGGCTCCCACTCCGGCAGTGGAAGCCGCTGCATTCCGTTAAACACATAATCCTTCAAACGAGGATAGCGTTGGGTCAATTCTTCCACCAATTCTTTGACTTCCTGTCGCTTCGTGTAGCCATTCGCAGGGCAGGGATTTTCTATGATCGGAAAATTCAGTCGCTTGGACGCGTCACGAATCATCTCTTCCCCACAATATAAAAGCGGCCGGATTTGTGTGATATCCGTTCGGTCCAAATAGGTGACCGGTTGGAAACAGGAGAGTCTGCCCTCATAGAACAAAGACAAAAAAAACGTCTCTACCGCATCATCAAAATGATGCCCCAACGCAATTTTATGAATCCCTTTTTCTACCAATGCCGCGTGCAACGAACCCCGTCGCATTTTGGCACACATAGAACAGGGATTCTTCTCTTTTCGTAAATCGAAAATAATATGCCGAATTTCGGTCGGTACCACCGTATACGGTACATTCAACTCCCTGCAAAGCCGCGCAACCGGCTCAAAATCCATCTCACCCATATCCACAGTGATCGCCTCGACTGTGAATGGTTTCGGATAAAATTCGCGTAATCGTGCCAAGGCGACCAGAAGTGTCAGCGAATCTTTGCCACCCGATACACCCACGGAAACACAGTCCCCCGACTCTATCATATTATAATCTTCCACGCAACGGCGGACATAACTGAGGATTTTTTTCATTTATTCGGCTCCTTTAAAAGTAAAAACGAAATCGAGCATTCAAGCGCATATAGGCGTAAATCAACGTAAACCAGAGCTTTCTAATTCGTAAATTAAAAAATCGCAAAAAGTCGTTGACAGGGCGCGCTTTGCGTATTATAATACAAAACGCTCCGACTTGTCTAGCGGAGCATTTCTTCTTGTCAATCAATCAATTGAAGATATATAACGTTTGGAGGTTCAACCATGTCCACATTTATGGCAAATCAGGGCAATATCGTGCGTAAGTGGTATATCCTAGACGCAGCCGGTAAGCCCCTCGGCAAAACTGCCGCTACTGCTGCCACGCTTCTGCGTGGTAAGCATAAACCGGAATTCACACCTCATGCTGACTGCGGTGACTTCGTCATCGTCATCAACGCGGAGAAAGCAATTCTGACCGGAAACAAAATGGAACAGAAATACTACCGCACCCACTCCGGCTATGTCGGTGGTCTCAAAGAAATCAAATACCGCCTGCTCATGGAGCAAAAACCGGAATTCGCCATGAGACTCGCTGTACGCGGTATGCTCGCAAAGAATACCGTCAGCCGTGACTCTATGACGCGTCTCAAAATTTTCCGCGGCGCGGAGCATACCCATAGTGCCCAACAGCCCGAGTTATGGGCTGCAAATTAAAGGAGGAACATAAGATGTATCAGAGTAAAAAACCTTACCATTATGGCACCGGTCGTCGGAAGTCCTCCGTCGCACGCGTCCATTTGTTTCCCGGTGGAACCGGCGCGATCACAATCAATGGTCGTGATATCGACGATTATTTCGGCCTCGAAACCTTGAAGCTCATCACCCGTCAGCCCCTCGTCACAACCGATACCCTCGGTAACGTCGACATCGTGGCAACCGTCACCGGCGGCGGTGTAACAGGTCAGGCAGGCGCAATCCGTCACGGCATCAGCCGTGCCTTGCTCCTCATGAACCCCGAATACCGCCCTGCGCTCAAAAGTGCCGGCTTCTTAACCCGTGACCCGAGAATGAAGGAAAGAAAGAAATACGGCCTCAAAGCCGCTCGTCGCGCACCGCAGTTCTCCAAGAGATAATTTCAACTGTCGCTTACAAACCCCTGCAAACCTTGTGTTTGTGGGGGTTTGTCAAATGCGCGATTGATGAAACGATTGAGATAGGGTGAGTCAATCATGACTTTAGAAAATAAGTTAGGCATTACCAATTCTTCGGAGCTGGCACGGATGGAAGAAAAAATAAGCAAAACGAAGGCTGTTGAACTGTTTGAAAAAGGGTTGCTTGATTCCTTTGAAGTCGGAACTTTTCAAGGCTTATCCGGCATTCACAGATACCTCTTTGATGAAATTTATGATTTTGCCGGAAAAACCAGAGAGGTCAACATTGCAAAGGGCTGGTTTCGCTTTGCCCCTGTGATGTACCTTGATGCCGCGCTTCATCATATTTCGAAAATGCCGCAATCGACTTTTGATGAAATCATAGAAAAGTATGTCGAAATGAATGTCGCGCATCCGTTTCGAGAGGGCAACGGCAGAAGTACAAGAATATGGCTGGATGCAATTCTGAAAAAAGAATTAAAACAGGTCATTGATTGGAGCAAAGTTGAGAAAGAAGATTACCTGCTTGCGATGGAAAGAAGCCCTGTGAAAGATGTCGAAATAAAAGTACTTCTGAAAGCGGCACTGACAGGCAAGATAAATGACCGTGAAGTCTATATGAAAGGCATTGACGTGAGCTATTACTATGAAGGTTACAACGTCTTTCAGGCAGAAAATCTAAAACAATAAACAATCTACATTTATTACAAATATTCGAAAATCCAGAGTTTGGATACTATGTCAAGAGAGAATACCGTAACGAATCGTTACGGTATTCTCTCTTGTTAGGGGGGTAATTATGAAAAAAAGTGTAAATGCTTCATCTTTGATTTACATTGCATTCATTTTTTTGAGCGTTTTGTATCAGTTTATCTTTGATCGATATCTCTACTATATGGGTGATTCCTTGCATATCATTTTTTTGGAAAAAATAAGATTTTTCGTTTCAGGTCAATTATTGCTTTTTTCTATTGCAGCATTGATTACTGCAACTGTGTACGCGATTATTTCTTTTAGAATACCGGACAAAATTTGCAAATTCATATTTAGGCTCTCGTTGGTTGTTATATTGCTCTATTGTATCTTTTTGTTTGTTGTTTTTGTGTTTCAAAAAACATGGATGTGTCCTATCAAATTTATCGTTTTTAGTTGGATTTTATTTTCTTTTGTCGGGGCTGCTTTTTCTTTGGGGGTCCATACAAAAACAAATCTTTAGCGGATGCCGTTTGTCCTTACTCAATCTCGCTTCTGCTCTGCTCCACACCTGCCTGTAAATAAGGCTGTAGACGCATGAGCAGATCGACTTTATTTCCCACTTCAAACTTTTTGTAAATATTTGCCATATGCGTTCGCACGGTATAAATACTGATATGCAAATCTTGTGCAATTTGCTCGTTTTTCATGCCCGTTGATAAGTAATGTACAATCCGGCGTTCCTGTTGGGTCAGCGTGTTGTACGGATGATTCATATCCTGCGGTAATTCTTTCGTCTTACAGGTGATCACTAAAATATGCCATGTTTGAATGATACCCGTCACACTCGTGGACAAAAAAGACGAATGGTGGAACGTCATATCCCCAACAATGGACGAAATCGTCAAATTGTTGTTGCCCTGTGCCGTGAACTTTTCGCTCATTTCGTTCACCATCGTCTGTACTTCCCGAAACTGTGCTTCCCCTTGGTAGTTACTGCGTAAAAAATGGCTCTGATTGTGCCGGAATTGATCCCAAAATACCCGACTTAATTCCTTTGCCGTCTGATTCGCCTGCATCACCGTCAAATCTTGGTTCAAAACCACCGCCCCAACTTTCATATCTTGGAAAAACATATTGAAGCCATCATGAAATTTTGCCTCTCCGCTATGACGCAAAAATGTTTGATAATTCACTTCGATCAGTCCACCCAAATACTCCAGTAGTGACCTGTCCTCTTCCGAAAAGGGTTCCTCGTTGATCGAACGAAACAGACCCATCGACGCAATCACACGGTCCCCCATATAAAAAAACAAACACGCCTGATAGTACATATCCACAGACATCATATGAATGCCAAACGGTGTTTTTTCAAATACTTCGGGTGTCATCACATCATTGGTGAAAATAACCCGTTTCCCTTTCAGGTGGGGTGGTAGGTTGGAATAACGGAAAATATCATCTTTATAAACGTGATCCTTGTAATCATACATCGGACCATAGCTGATCCCATACGTAATATAATTACTCAGGGAATTCGAGCGTTTGGGACTGGATGCACTGAGCGTCGAATAATTATAGGGGAAAAAAATACTGCGGCGATACCCAAAATGTTTGTCAAATAACGAGAGTACCTTTTTTGGAAAGTTATCGTTCTTTTGCGCAATGTCAAGCGCGAATGCCATCGCATCATCATGCCATCTCTCGGGGATACTGCTCATGTTGCACCTCCGGTTTTTTCTTTGTTCCTCTGTATTGTACACACTCCCATCCCAAAAAACAAGATCCTTTTTTCATTATTTGATCTATTTTCACCAGTTTTTAAATTTTTCTACTTGTTTTGTACTAAAAATCTGAATTTTATAATCCAAATATTGCCTATCTTTTCCCGCTTCGTCATTTTAAACATTCATTCTTGCGCTTTTTTTGCTTTTTCTGACTATAATTCTTGACATAACAAATCTGTCGTGTATAATAGTTCATACGAACTCAAGTAAATTCGTGCATTCGTACATAAAAAATAGTACAGGAGGACACTCTTTATGGATCCAAGAGATGTTGTAATTGTGAGTGCTTGTCGTACCCCGATCGGTAAGTTCATGGGTCAGTTCGCAAGCCTCACCGCAAGAGACCTCGCCATGATCGCAGGCAAAGAAGCGATTACACGCGCCGGAATTGATCCCAAAATCATAGACCAATGCGTGATGGGTGAATTGTACACGGGCTTACAAGGCTCTCTGCCCGCACGTCAGGTCAGCATCAGACTCGGACTTGATGACTCCAGTAACGCCGTCAGTGTCAACCAAAACTGCGCTTCCGGTATGCGCGCTTTGGAAGTCATCTGCAACGATATCCAACTCGGTAAAAGCGATATTGGTCTTGCCATCGGTGTCGAAAGTATGACCAATGCCCCTTATATGCTCGAAAAAGCGCGCTTGGGCTACCGCATGGGCGATAGCGGTCTGGTCGATTCCATGATCCATGACGGACTCTTCGACGCACTCAGCGACGGCCATATGGGTATGACCGCCGAAAACGTCGCTGACCTCTATCACATCTCCCGTGAGGACTGCGATAATCTCGCGGTTATGAGCCATCAACGCGCTTGTGCGGCAATTGATGCAGGTGTCTTTAAAGAGGAAATCGTCCCTGTCGTCATCAAAAGCAAAAAGGGCGAGAAAATCTGCGATACCGACGAACATCCAATTCGCGGCTGTAGTGTCGAAACCATCTCCAAACTCAAACCCGCCTTTAAAAAAGACGGCGTCGTCACTGCCGCTAACGCGTCCGGTGTCAACGATGCTGCCGCCGCCGTCATTGTCATGTCTGCCGAAAAAGCAAAAGAACTCGGCCTGAAACCTATGGCTAAAATGGTTCATATCTGTGGTGCCGGCGTTGCCGCACGCGTCATGGGTCTTGGCCCTGCCGTTGCAATCCCGAAATGCCTCAAAGCGGCTCACATGGACTTTAAAGATGTCGAGTATTGGGAAATCAACGAAGCCTTTGCACCACAGTTCCTTGGCGTAGGCATTAAGCTCAAAGAGGAACATGGCATTGAAGTTGATATGTCCAAAACAAACCACAACGGTTCCGGCATCTCCCTCGGTCACCCCGTCGGCTGTACCGGACTCCGTATCATCGTTTCCTTGATCTACGAAATGCAACGCCATGATTATAAACTCGGCGGCGCATCCCTCTGCGTCGGCGGTGGCCCCGCTATGGCCTCCCTCTGGACGCGTAACTTCGACTAATCTATACCGCTTGATACGTCAATAGGGGCTGTTGCATCCATTTGCAGCAGCCCCCTTTTTGCGCGTTGCAAATCGGATCGAATCATGCTAAACTATAGCTACATTGATATTTATCAGATGGGAGAGATACACACTATGGAGGCAACTTGGCTCGAAGTCATTCTAAATGTACCCTCAAACCAACTTGACGACCTATCCGGTCAATTGATTCTTGCAGGGGTTCCGGGTCTTGTCGTGGAGAATGAAACGGAATTCCTTACTTTTTTGCAGGAAAACCGTCAATATTGGGACTACGTCGATGACGAACTACTGGAACACATGAAAGGTATCTCACGCATCAAGTTCTACATCACAGATGACACCCAAGGTAAAAAAGACCTCGAACGCTACTTAACCGACATCTCACTGCCTTATGAAACAATCCCCCTTCGTGAAAATGATTGGGCTCATAGCTGGCAGAAATATTATCATCCGCTCGCCATTGGAACACGCCTTTACGTCGTCCCCGAATGGGAACGGGAGGTGGAAATACCAAGCGGACGTACCCCATTATTCCTAAATCCCGGCCTTACATTCGGAACCGGCTCTCACGCCTCTACCCAGCTCTGTCTCGAGGCGATCGAAAAATACACGGAACCGGGCGGCATCATTTTGGATCTCGGCTGTGGCAGTGGTATCCTCTCCATCGCCGCACTCCGCCTCGGTGCAGCGCGTGCCATCGGGATGGATATCGACGCAAAGGCAATCAATGTCGCTTATGAAAATGCCGCTTTGAACAACATCGGTCGCGACCGATATCTGGTCTGCGCGGGTGACGTACTCTCCGATGCCAACCTTTTGTCTGAACTCGCACGCGAAAAATATCAGCTCGTTCTTGCAAACATTGTTGCCGATGTGATCATCCCCCTTGCGACACCCGCAAAAACATTACTCGCAGCGGGCGGCTTTTTCATCTGCTCCGGTATCATCGACTCGCGCGCCGACGAGGTTGCCACTGCCTTGGAAACTGCAAATTACACCATTCTTGAAAAAAAAGTCAAAAACGGATGGGTTTCTTTCGTCGCAACCCCTACTTAATTTTTGAATCAAATAACAAAAAGATTGACATATTCAAATTTAAATGTTATACTTTCAGAGCCGCTTTGAATGGGTCTTAGAAGTGAGTTTCGCGCTCCGCCCACGACAGCGAGCCCGTAATAAAGGAAAGAGGTGCAAGCTATGCACGCAATTATCGAAACCGGCGGAAAACAGTACAAAGTCACCGAAGGTGATGTCCTCTATATCGAAAAACTTCCAAACGAAGCCGGAGACAACATCGTATTTGACAAAGTTCTCGCCATTCTGGGTGATGAAAACAAATTTGGTGCCCCTCTCGTCGAGGGTGCAACCGTTGATGCTTCCATTGTAAAGAACGGCAGAGGTAAGAAAATCAGAATCTTTAAGTACAAAGCCAAAAAAGGCTACCGTCGTCGTCAGGGTCATCGCCAACCTTATACCAAAATCCAGGTCGGCGCCATTCATGCCTGATGATTACTGCAAATTTTGAATCTGTCGGTGACCGCTCTGTGGGCTTTGAACTCAAAGGTCATAGCGGTCTTGCCGAATCAGGAGACGATATCCTCTGTGCCGCTGTCACAAGCGCAGTGCGCCTCACCGAATGCGCCATCAATGACGTACTTGGTCTGGAAGCTGCCGTCAAAGTCAGAGACAAAGACGCGTCGATCTCCCTAAAACTCCCCGGTGGTCTGAGCGAATCAAATGATCAGCTTTGTCAGACTTTGCTGACTGCGTTGATGCTTTATCTCGTTCAACTGCATGAGGAATATCCCGAAAACATTATTGTCATGGAGGTGTAATCAATGCTTCATATCGGACTACAATTCTTCGCACATAAAAAGGGCGTCGGCTCTACCCGTAACGGTCGTGACTCCGAATCTAAGAGATTGGGTGTCAAGCGCGGTGACGGTCAGTTTGTCCTCGCCGGTAATATTCTGGTCCGTCAGCGCGGTACTCATATCCATCCCGGCGTCAATGTCGGCAAGGGTAAGGATGATACTTTGTTCGCGCTTAAGGACGGAAGAGTCAAGTTTGAGCGCAAGGGCAAGGATCGCAAACAGGATTCCATTGTGGATACCATGGTTGTGGATACGACTGCAGAATAATGCTGAGCCTCGAACGAAATCCGTTCGAGGCTTTCTTTTTCTCGAAAAGCGCACCACGCACAAGTCTAGCCATTAAAGTCTTTACTAAATTTTTCTTCAGAAAAATTTCAGGATC
>JAVVSI010000003.1:0-13963 GCA_036654315.1 Evtepia sp.
CACCAGTTACGCGGACGTGTTGGCAGATCCGCAAGAAAAGCCAGTGCGTATATGACATACCGCGCGGGTAAAGTTTTGTCCGAAATTTCCGAACGCCGCTTGTCTGCCATTCGCGAATTTGCCGCCTTTGGTTCCGGCTTTAAAATTGCGATGCGTGATCTTGAAATCCGCGGTGCCGGTAATATTTTGGGTCCGGAACAATCCGGATTTCTCAGCAGTGTCGGCTATGATATGTACCTGCGGCTTTTAGAAGAAGCGGTTTTGGAAGAACAGGGGATCCCAATTGAAAAGATACCCGAATGCTCCGCCGATCTCAATGTACCCGCCAACCTCGCGGAGCAATACATCCCCTCTTCTGAACAACGCATGGATCTATATCGTCGTATTGCCAAGATCAAAACCGAAACAGATGCCGATGAGATTACCGATGAACTCGTCGATCGTTACGGAGATCCTCCGCGCGCTGTCAACAACCTGATCTCCATTGCACTTTTACGCGCACAGGCAGCAGGCTGTGGCATCACCGAGATTTCACAAAAAGATACCTTAGTCCGTTTCTATGTCCCCGCTACGCTCTTTGCGCGCATTTCGATTCTCTGTGCGGAAGAAAAATATCATACGCGTCTCATCTTCTCTGCCACTCAAAAATCACACCTTGCCTTTCGTCTGAAAAAGGGAGACGATGTCCTGCGTATCGCACAACGTGTCGTGAAGGACTTCTCCGCCATTCCGGACAAAGGATAAATGGTGCCTATTTGAATCTTAATTACCATTTTTCTACTTTTCCAAGCTAAAAAAGTTGTGATTCTTTTAGAATTTGTAGAATTGCAGTTGATTTTTACGGCATTCTACTATATAATGCCGTGGTAACACAATTTTTGAGCGGAGATGCTTTTCCGACTCAAGTAAAATCTGGGAGGATTATCATGAAAGAAGTTTTTGTTGTCAGCAGTTGCCGTACCGCCATGGGTAGCTTTGGCGGCTCCTTGAAAGATACGTCGGCTGTTGAAATGGGTGCAACCGTGATCAAAGCAGCGCTTGCGCGTGCAAACGTGAAGCCTGAGTGGGTCGACGAAGTCATGTTCGGTAACTCTTTGGGTTCTGCACTTGGTCAGAATGTTGCACGTCAGTGCGCTGTCAAGGGTGGCATTCCGCTGAGCGTCCCCGCTTACACCGTCGGTATGGTCTGTGGTTCCGGTCTGAAAACCGTTATCGAAGGCAGCCGTTGTATTCTTGCCGGTGATGCCGATATGATTATGTGCGGCGGTACCGAAAACATGAGTGCAGCTCCTTTTGCAATTCCCAAAGCTCGTTGGGGCGCACGTATGAACGACACTACACTGATTGATACCATGATCCGTGACGGCGTTTGGGATGCATTCAACGGCTACCACATGGGTACCACTGCTGAAAATATCTGCGACATCTGGGGCATTACACGCGAAGAGCTGGATGCTTTCGCTCTGTCCTCTCAGCAGAAAACCGCAGCTGCGCAGGCATCCGGTCGTTTCAACGACGAAATTGTCCCGATCATGGTCAAGAAGAAAAAAGAAATGGTCGAGTTCGCAGTCGACGAGTTCCCGAAAAATAATACCACCGCTGAGTCCCTTGCAAAACTGCGTGGCGCATTCCCGAACTCCGCAGATGGCAAGCTTGACAAAGTCACTATGACCTTTGAAGCAACCCACATGACTCCTTCCGATGACAACGTCGCAATCCCCCGCGTCACTGCCGGCAACGCTTCCGGTATCAATGACGGTGCCGCTGCTATCTTGATTGCTTCCGGTGAAGCTGTGGAGAAATACGGTCTGAAACCTCTGTTCAAAGTGATCAGCTGGGGTCAAGGCGGCGTCGATCCTAAGATCATGGGCGTTGGTCCTATCCCTGCAACCCGTCAGGCTCTGAAGAAAATTGACATGACTGTCAAGGATCTTGACCTCATCGAAGCAAACGAAGCATTTGCAGCGCAGTCTGTTGCAGTTGCGCGTGAGCTTGAGTTTGACATGAGCATCGTGAACGTCAACGGCGGCGCAATCTCCCTCGGTCACCCGGTGGGCGCATCCGGCGCACGTGTTGCTGTCACTCTGATGCACGAGATGCTCAAGAGAGACGCAAAACGCGGCCTTGCTACCCTCTGCATCGGCGGCGGACAGGGCGTTGCAGCTATTTTTGAAAAATGCTGATTCGTTTTCTCTGATTTTATAAATTTAGGACGCTTTCACTTCGCGGTGAAAGCGTCCTTTTTGATTGCGAACTGATTGTAATATTGCCCAATTTTGTCTGCATTCTTATGTCATTTCACAGAGGAATGATCAAATTTCGTTTGACATCGCGCTATTTTGCGCTTATAATAATGGATCATAATCAGAATTTTGATGGGAGGATCCAGCATGGAATTTAAAAAAGCAGCGATGGAAGACTTTGATGTGGCATTTGACTACATTGAGAAGCTTTGGACCTATAACACATACGACAAGGAAACAATCCGTAAAGTTTACACCGAGGTTGTTGCGGATGACAACAGTTTTGCCTTTTTCCTGATGGATGGTCAGGAATATCATGGCTTCTGCCATGGTGACTATTTTAACACCTTTTGGATGTCCGGCTTAACCTGCTATCTCTCCAGTATTATTACAAACGAAGCGGATCGCGGTAAGGGGTATGGGATCAAGCTGATGGATCATGCCGTTGAACTTGCGAAAGCCAAAGGCTGTAACGCCCTGACCTTGGATTCCGGTCTGCCCAGAACACCGGCACACAAATTTTATGAGAAGTACGGCATGGAAAAAAGCTGCTACGGCTTTGAAATTTCTTTTTGATTCTTGAATGATAAAGAGCGGGCGAAGATTGTGAACGATCTTCGCCCGCTCTTTTTGTCCACATATCATCTGCATTTTGTGGACATGCAGTTCGTTTTTGGGGCTATGTTTTCCACAAAATCAGTCTGAATATCGGGAATTTTGGGTTTGATTTTTCTTCTCTTTCCACAGAGAGCCGTTCTATTGTGGATTATTCCGAAAGTCCAAGCAAGATCAAGACACCCACACCGGCAAGCATCCCTTCCGTCTCCAAATCGCGTTTTGCAAATATTTCTTGTCGCTCGACGCGCTTTCCCCAAACTGTAACAAGTTCCCGCTCCAGTGAAATTAAAATTTTCTCTTGTTCTATACCGGAGACTGCCAATGTATCCTTCCCCGTGTTTCCGTAGCTGACAACCGACCGACTCCGCATTTTAGGTGCGCTCCCAGCCGGAAGCAATAAAATACCACAGCGTCCCCCTTGCAGCGGTAGGGGATCTGTTGACCTTACCACAACAATATCCGCACCTTCTGCACCGATTTCCTCAATTTTGACCCATTCTCTTGCAGTTTCCGGCAGTTGCGCCTGCACCCATCGGCGTAATACTGCATCCGCAATCACCACCCGTTTCATCGAAACATCCCCTCTCTGCCTAAGAGTTTTACCGCTTCCGGGCGTGATTATCCTCACAGACTTGACTTTTTCCACTGTCGGCTTTAAAATGAATTATTACGATTGTTAAAGGATGGACTGTTATGCCCAAAGATAAAAAATTAGTAGAACAGATTACCGACATGGAAACCGACTTTGCACAATGGTACACGGATGTGTGCAAAAAATCGGAACTCATTGACTATTCCTCGGTAAAAGGTCTGTTTGTCCTCCGCCCCTACGGCTACGCCATTTGGGAAAATATCCAGCACGACTTGGATCTTCGATTCAAGGAAACCAATCACGAAAATGTATATATGCCCATGCTGATCCCCGAATCACTCCTCCAAAAGGAGAAAGATCACGTCGAAGGTTTTGCACCGGAATGTGCTTGGGTCACGATGGGTGGTAGCGAACCTTTGGAAGAACGGCTCTGTATCCGTCCGACATCGGAGACACTTTTTTGTGAGCATTATTCCAATATCATTCACTCTTGGCGTGACTTACCAAAACTCTATAATCAGTGGTGTTCTGTCCTACGTTGGGAAAAAACATCCCGGCCTTTCCTCCGCCATCGTGAATTTTTATGGCAGGAAGGGCATACCATGCACGCCACTGCGGAAGAAGCCGTTGTGGAAACCAAACAAATGCTCCATATCTATGCGGACTTTTGCGAAAATGTACTCGCTATGCCTGTTGTCCGCGGCGTAAAAACCGAAAAAGAGCGTTTCTCCGGTGCGGTCGACACCTACACAATCGAGTGCATGATGCACGATCATAAGGCCTTGCAATCCGGTACCAGCCATTATTTCGGAGATGGGTTTGCACGGGCGTTCGATATTACTTTCGCCGATAAAAACAACCAGCAAGCTTACCCACATCAAACCTCTTGGGGCGTTTCTACGCGTATCATCGGCGGTATCATCATGACACATGGTGACAACAGCGGTCTTGTTTTGCCACCGCGTATTGCCCCAACACAGGTGATTGTGATTCCCATTGCCCAGCATAAGCCGGGCGTATTGGATGCCGCATCCGCTTTGAAAGATCGTCTTGCCAAGGCGGGCATTCGCGTCAAAGCAGATGTTTCGGATCAATCACCCGGTTGGAAATTTGCCGAGTATGAGATGAAAGGCGTTCCGATCCGCGTCGAGCTTGGTCCAAAGGATATTGAACATAGTCAGTGCGTCCTCGTTCGCCGTGATACCGGAGAGAAAAAATTTGTGCCGCTCTCCGAACTGGAAGCGACAGTATGCGAAACGCTTGATCTCATTCATGCGGATATGTTTGCAAAAGCGAAGAAAAATCTGGACGATCATACCTTCCCCGCCTTCTCTTTGGAAGAAGCGAAAACCCTGCAACAGGAGCATGGTGGCTTTATTCAAACCATGTGGTGCGGATCGCTTGACTGTGAGCTAAAAATGAAAGAAGAAGCGGGTATGACCTCACGCTGTATCCCTTTCGCACAGGAAACGATTTCCGATGTCTGTCCAATTTGCGGAAAACCCGCAAAAAAGATGATCTATTGGGGCGTTGCCTACTAATCAAAGCGCTTGACAAAGACAGCCTACAACGTAAACCCGATACGTTGTAGGCTGTTTCTTATGAAATCGCTTTTCCATTTGAACATTGGGATCAGCTGGGGTTTCACTTATCTTTCGGTTTCTTATTCCGATTATAATAAGGACGTCGACTCCACTGTTGCGGTGGTTTCTTTTCCATCGGCATCTCACCTAATTTTTCCGTCCGCACCGGACGGATTGGTCTTGTCGGCTTGAGTGTCGATTCGGGATCCGGCCGTTCTTGTTTTGGCGATTTCTCTTTTTTTGCTTTGCGCTGTGGTTTTTCTTCTGTTAAAAATTCTGTAATTGAGGGTTCTATCGGATCTTGTCTGAGGGCTTCTGTCGGATCAATCCGGCGTAATTTTGCAAGTTCGGCAGGGGAGGGCATTTCGTAATTATCGGGACGTTTCCCTTTTCCGCTCCGCACCACGCTGATCTCACTGTTATGATAGATTGTGAGTTTGTCCGGTGCATTATCAAGGCGTACTCTGACTTGCTCACGCAGGGTATTCACGCTGATGATGACACCAACACCGTCCGGCGTTTCCACAAAAGAGTCTGCTTTTGGGCTTCCCTTTAATAAATCCTCATACGCATCCTGTTCATACTTGAGACAACACATCAATCGTCCACAGGTTCCCGATATTTTGACAGGATTTAAAGATAAATTCTGTGTTTTCGCCATTTTAATCGAAACAGGCTGAAATTCGTGCAAAAAGGTTGCACAGCAGAAGGGTCTCCCGCAAATCCCCAAGCCACCGATCATCATGGCCTCATCGCGGACTCCGATCTGTCGCAACTCAATTCTGGTATGAAAAATGGATGCCAGATTTTTAACGAGTGCGCGAAAATCAACCCGTCCGTCTGACGTAAAGAAAAACAAAATTTTATTTCCCTCAAAGCTGTATTCGACATCGACAAGCTTCATATCCAATTTGTGTTCCGCGATTTTCTCTTGGCAAATCGGATAGGCTCGTTTTTCTTTTAAGCGGTTTTGATATACCACTTCTTGATCTGCCGCCGTCGCAATCCGGATCACCGGTCTGAGTGGCGAGACGATTTCCGCTTCGGAGACTTCACAGTTTCCGCGGACACAAGTTCCATATTCGAGTCCCCACGATGTTTCTACAATCAATCCCGTATTGGGTGTTATTTGCAGACCGCGCGGATCGAAATAATATTGTCTGCCTTCGCGTTTGAAGCGAAGACTAATGATTTCGGCCATAGAATCCTCCGTCTTTCCGCACAGTCATCAGCCAGCCTGCGACATGCCCCATGCCGATGTTATATTCACATACAGCTCGTATTTCGTCCAATTCGTCAAGGAGTCCAAGCCACTGCTCCGGCTTTACAGCAGAGATGAAATGACGACGTGTTTCATCGAGCAGTCGGATCATCTCTTCCCTACTTTTTTTCTCCAGACCGATGCAATAGCGTACAAGGGGAAGCGGATCGTCAGCCATCAGTAAGATTGCAAGTTCCGATGCAGCTTCCGTTTCCTCCACTGCCGTGTCAATGGTTTCACAGCGGGATCGTACCGTTGCCAATAAAATTTCCGGATTGGGGGTCAGGAGCAGGAAGGCCGTATAGGCGGGACCTTCTTCCAAAAGTTTTAACATTACATTTTGTCCGGCGGCATTCATAGTTTCCGCGTGTTCCAAAATATAGACTTTCCGCATTGCCTCATTTGGTTTGATATATGCATCGCGCCGCAGGGTGCGAATGTCGTCCACTTTTAAAAGTTCCGCAGACAAAGAAATGACATCCGGGTGAATCCCTGCCCGGGCTTTTCGGCAATTGGGGCAGATGCCACAGGGCGCATCTCCCTCACCGGTACAAACGTAGCCCTCAGCAAGAATTTGCGCACAGTCCCGTCTTTTATCCCCAACCAGCACATAAGCGTGGGATAAGGTTCGGCGATTGAGCCTATTTTTCAGGTGTTTTGGTAATTCCAAGCGGATTCACCTCTTTTTTATCCCCAATTGCCTGTGTATATGGGGAAACTTACGCGAATGCCCGACGCATTGCTGCATAGGTCAGTTCATACGCAGTCTTGCTATAATGCGCCTCCGGCGCACTGAGTTCGAAACAGTGATAACAGCCGGGGAATGTATGGGCTTCCACCGCAATTCCACTCTGCATCATACGACTCCAATAGGTCAAATTTTCGTCACGCACGGGATCCAGTCCGCCGACGTAGGAGAATAGGGGTGGTAAATGACTCAAATCCGTTGCCAAGGCGGGGACAGCGTATGGATTTAAGTCTGTGTGGGTAAGATACAGTTCCCAGGAAAGTCTGTTTGTCTCATAACACCATACTTTTGGGGACTGCACTTCCTGTGCTGACACAGTTTCCAGACGATGATCCAATTCCGCATACAATGGAATTTGCAAACAAAGTCCCGGTCCTTTTCGATCGCGTGCCATCATAGCGAGTGCGGCAACGATGGTTCCGCCCGCAGACAAGCCCGCAAGTGCAATCTTAGCTGCATCCACGCCCACTTCTTTGCCATGTTTTTCAAGCCAGCACAGGGCCGCGTAGCCGTCCTCAATCGGTGCCGGTGATTTGTATTTTGGTGCCAATCGGTACTCGACGGACACCACAACACAGTTTACATGCTTCACATATCTTTGGCAAAGTTTTTCCTGTCTGTAGACAGTCCCAAATAAAAACCCGCCGCCGTGGAAAAACAAAACACATGGCCGCAAGTCTTTCCGTCCGACCGGCTCATAAATTCTGAGTTTGAGTTCGGGGTTTCCGTCGGGTCCGGGGATAATTTTATCATAGGCGAATACTTCCGGATCCGGTGTTAAAGCTGTGAGTTCCGCTGCGTTTGCTGCCGGTACAAAGGTTTCCAGATGTTCGAAATCAAAGCCATTTGATGCATCGTACCACGACAACAATTCAGGGTCTATCCGTTCTCTGAACTGATCCATGTTTCTTCCTCCCAATATAATTATTATGATACCACTGATTGCGCGCTAAAAGAATTATTTTTTAGAATATGCCACAACGGTACGGCGATTGGGTTCCACACCGGTTGAGTATGTTTCTATGTCCGGAACATCCTGCAAAGCTTCATGAATCACATGGCGTTCATAGGCATTCATCGGTTCCAATGTGATATTACGCCGATATTTCACGACTTTTTCCGCTTTACTCAGTGCCAGATGACGTAGGGATTCCTCGCGTTTGGCACGGTATCCCTCGACGTCCAAATGAATGCGCACGCGGCGTGAACGCGTTCGATTCACCGCATAATTTGTAATTTGCTGTACTGCATCCAAGGTTTCTCCGCGGTGTCCGATGAGGGTGCCGAGTTTTTCGCCCTCCAGCATCACATAATAGCCATCCCCGAAACGATTTTCTATCGTCAGCCTTGCCACAACATCCATCTGTTCCATCAGACCATTCAGAAATGAGACGATATGACCTTCGATATCCTCTGATCCGTCCTCACGCAGAATGGGTTCCGGTATCACGTTTTCAGCTACGTCCTGTTTTGGTGTTTGCACAGGCCTTGGTTCTTGAACCGCGCAATTTGGGGGCGTATTGATTGCTGTTTCCGGTTTGGATTCGACTGGGGTAGATGGCTTTGGTTCATCCGGCACTTCATAACTGAGTCGTACTTTTGCGGGCGAGGCACCGATGCCGAGAAAACCGCTTTTTGCCCGTTCCAACACTTCCACCGATACATCATCGCGTTCCATTCCAAGCTTTTCAAGACCTGCCGCAATCGCGAGTGCTTCATTCTTCCCGGTGGCATCCAAGCATTTCGTCATAAATTTTTGCCTCCTTTGTCCTCCGGCGTTTCAGATTCCGCCTTCTTTTTTTTCTTAGAGACAGCCTTTTTTTCAATCTGTTCGGCTTTGACCCGTTCGCGCTCCGCGATTTGTGCCGCGACGACTTCGTTTGGATCGCGATACTCACTGGTTTCATAACGGTCAATCATATAAGTACGACCTTTGGCATAGGCGCGAATGCCAACGCGACTGTCCGCGGCACTTCCGCCGTGCATCTTTCGCTCCAGCTGAAGACGACGATTTTCTTCTGCTGCCTGCGTTTTCAATGCCGCCGCTTTTTTCTTTTGTTCTCTGACGCGTTCTTTATCCTGTTCAATGCGCAGTTCTTTGCCTTCTTGCTTTTTAGCAACATACTTTTTCAGCCAACCAATGGTACACAGTTCCTGCAAGATTGAAAAGACGTTGTTTGCAATCCAGTAAATACCCAGTCCGGCCGGCATGGTGAAACAAATCCACAAAGACATGAGCGGCATCATAAGGCTCATAGACTTCATAGAAGTATCCTGTATCGTTTGTTTGCCCAATACCTTGGAGGTCGCAAAGTTACTTGCTTTCATGGACAGATAGCCCAAAATAGCAGAGACAATCGGAATTAAAAATAAGCCGATATTGGCCCAGCTCATTGCGTCGGGCTGTTTGAAGAAAAACAAATCGGGTGTACCGGACAAATTGATTCCCAAGAATGTAAAATCCATCGGGAAGATTTTTTCTCCGATTCCGGGCAATGCTGCCTGCACCGCTCCAAATCGTTCATAGAGCGTTTGCGCCATGGTAAGCTCCGGGTTTCCGCCTGACAAACCGGCGGGAAACAAAAACGCACTGACTTCGCTCACCTGATCTGCGGTCAGTTTCATGAGGTAAGTCAAAGGCTGGCGGATGATTGCGTACAAGCCAAATAAAATTGGCATTGGTAACATGGACCACACACAGCCACTGGATGGCTTGACATTTTCTCTGGCATAAAGCGCGGCGAGTTCTTCGCTGTACTTTTGCTTGTTATGAATATATTTTTGCTGGATCTGCTTTTGTTCATCCGCGAGACTGCTCATTGCGAGCATACCTTTTCTTCCCATCATGGAAATCGGCAATAGAATTACTTTTGTCGCTAAACAGAACAAAATAATTGCGCCGCCGTAACTGCCGCTGAGCTCGTAAAGAAAGCGCAACAGGACGGCGAATGGGGTCAGAATCACATTCATCATATTGTTAAATAGCCTCCGAGTTTGGATCTACCGTTTCTCCCACATTGCATGGATTACGGTACCGGATCATACTCGATCCCTTTCTGTTTGTGGAACGGCTGACACCGTCCGAGTCGGCGCAAGGCCAAATATCCGCCTCGCATTGCACCGTATTTTTCTATGGCTTCCATTGCGTATGCAGAGCAAGATGGAATAAAGCGGCAACAAGGTGGACGCATGGGAGAAATGAAGTTTCGATAAAATTGAATGATCCACATGAAAACCTGTTTCATGGTGTTTCCTCCCGAATCAAATTCAGTTTTCGGCTCAGACGCAACAGATCGCGTACCAGTTCGGTGTACCGTCCAAAAACGGCCTTTCTTCGCGCAACCACCACAATATCATATCCTGCCACATATTGTGTTTCATGCGTTCGGTATGCCTCACGCAGACGCCGCCTCAGTTTATTGCGCACCACTGCGTTGCCAAGTTTTCCGCTCACCGTAATGCCAAGCCGACTTTCTTTTGCACCGTTCCGTCTGCAATAAATTGCAAGATAGGGACCTGCGACGGTTTTCCCTTTTGCATATAAACGCCGGAACTGCCTGTTTTCCTTTAGTGATACCGTATGTTCCACCCCGTACCTCCACCTTTTTTCTTCCATACCAGTTAGGGGCGGTGGAACTGTCATTCCCCGCCCCTTCATGAGTTCCCCTTACGGGTCAGTACGTCAAACGAACACGACCTCTTGCACGACGACGTGCCAATACCTTGCGACCATTCCGTGTTGCCATGCGCTTTCTAAAACCATGCTCCTTGGAGCGTTGACGCTTCTTGGGCTGATAGGTACGAACCATTTCGATACACCTCCCGTATCTTCTTTTGTCGGTTTCCCCGACTACCACAACAGTTCATGTCTCCATGGACTGCGGTCGTTTTGTTTCATTTCGTAAATCGTTACGCGTTAAACATTATAACGGATATCAAATCACCCTGTCAACCTTATTTTTTAGCCTTTCCTCAAATTTACCAATTCCGCATACACCTTATTTAAATATTACAGCACATATTTCGCACTTTTATGTCCTGTCCTCTGTTGCGCTTTGTTCATTTTTTTGTTATAATGATCTATTAGTATCATCTGTCGCTGCCCCGCCGCCGCCACACCTTCGGCTTACAGCGATTTCGTGAAAAGGAGTGACGTGGATTGATCAATTCCGCATCCGATATCTGGGCGAAGGTACTTTCCATGATGGAAGCCGAAATTACCCCCACAACCATCAACACCTGGTTCGATGATACGGTCGCTGTTTCCATCGAGGACAGCCGCTTTATCCTCCATACCCCTTCTGCCTTTAAGCGCGATATCATCGAAGCCCGTTATATTCCCCTGATCCAAAAATGTCTATTCGAACTGTTTTCCGCCGACTTTAACGTGGTCATCCTCGGCGAAAAAGAAATGAAAAAATTTTCACCACAACCCACTTCCCGCTTTCTTCCCGGTACCGAAAATTACACATTCGACCGTTTCGTCGTCGGGAACTCAAATAAATTTGCACACGCTGCCGCGATGGCAGTTGCGGACAATCCGGCGCAGAGTTATAATCCGCTCTTCATCTACGGTGAATCCGGTCTTGGAAAAACACACTTGCTTTATGCCATTGCGCATACACTCCATAATGACCATCCTGATTTTCGTATCGTTTATATCCGCGGGGATGCCTTCACCAATGAACTCATTCAAGCAATCCGCGACGGAAAAAATCAGGAATTTCGTGCCAAGTATCGCTCTGCCGATGTCTTTTTGATGGACGATGTGCAGTTCATCGCAGGTCGTGACTCCACCCAAGAAGAGATGTTCCATACGTTCAATACGCTGTACGAGGCAAAAAAACAGATCGTCTTTACCTCCGACCGACCACCCAAAGAAATGCTCCGCTTGGAAGATCGTTTGAAAACACGATTTGAATGGGGTCTGCTTGCCGATATTCAGCCACCCGATTATGAAACGCGTATGGCAATCATCAAAAACAAAGCCATTCGTATGGGTGTGGAGCTTCCTGAGGAGGTATTGACCTACGTTGCCGAAAATATCACCGCGAATGTGCGGCAAATTGAGGGAACCGTCAATAAAATCTTGGCCTTTCGGGATCTACTCGGCAGTAACGTCGATGCCAGCACCGTCACCCGCGCCGTTCGAGATATGTTTAAAGATACCAGTGATATCTTGCCCAGTGCAGAGGTGATTATGGATGAAGTGTGCAAATTTTATTCGATTGACGATGAAGCACTCCGCGGACAGGGTCGAACCAAAGATACGGCGCAAGCGCGACAAATTGCCATGTATATGATTCGTACCATGACTAATTTATCGCTGAAAGAAATCGGAAAAGAATTTGACAACAGGGATCATACGACTGTCTTGCATTCGATTGATCGCATCGAAAAACTACGCAAAAACAATCCGGAAGTGGCAGAGATTTTAAAAGACATCCGCACCAATATCAACTCAAGATTCGAATAAAATCGTATTTTGTACAAAACGCAGTTATCCACAGATTTTGTGGACATGTGGATAACTACCTGTGGACAAATTTTTCACCTTTCCACATTCCCTGTTTTTGTCCCCAATTTGTCCACAGGGGTTGTGGACAAATTTTCCCTTGCATACCAGTCGTTTCCGAATCTTATCAACATTTTTTTCCCCTACGTCTCCTGTTACTACTTTTAACCTATCCTCTCTTGCCTATCTGCGCCAAAACAACAGAACGCATTTGATCCCATTCTCACAGCAAATGTTTTTGAAAGGAATACGGCCTATGAAATTCACCTGCGAAAAAGCACTCCTACAATCTGCTATCTTAACCGCTTCTCGCGCTGTCCCCGCAAAGAGCTCCATCCCCGCTTTGGAGGGTATCTTAATCGAAGCGGATCTCGATCTTCGATTAACGGGATATAACTTGGAGACCGGAATCCGAACTGTTGTGCCTGCCGATATTTCCGAAACAGGTTCCATGATTTTATCGGCACGTTTATTTGGAGAAATTGTTCGAAAACTCCCCGACGACCTGATTTCATTTTCTACCAATGGTTTTCTTGTCCACATTCAGTGTGGTATGAGTGAATATAACCTCATGGGAACCGACCCGGAAGATTTCCCTGCACTTCCTATGGTCGAATATCAAAACTCGTTTGATATTGCAGAAAAAACATTGCGTTTTATGCTATCACAGACCTTATTTGCGGTCAGTGACAATGAAAGTCGTCCGATTCATACCGGTGCTTTGTTTGAAATCGAAGAAAATTTATTTACTTTGGTTGCCGTAGATGGCTTTCGTCTCGCATTGAGAAGAGAAGCAATTGAATCAAAAGGAGACTATCGTTTTGTGGTACCGGCCGCCGCACTGCGGGAAGTCGAAAAAATCTGCCGTGATTTAGAGGAACCTGCCTCTATTACCATGGGGGCACGTCATGTGATGTTTAAAATCAACGAGACAATCTTGGTCGCGCGTCGTCTGGAAGGTGAGTTTCTTTCTTGGCGTCAGGCAATTCCAAGAAACGGAAGCGTACACTTGACCACTGATCGTCGTTTGCTTTTAGCGGCAATTGATCGTGTCTCTCTGATTATCAGTGATAAGCTAAAGAGTCCGCTTCGCTGTGTTTTTACGGAAGGTGAAGTTCGGCTCTCGACGAAGACTGCAATTGGTGACGCATCGGATTGTTGTCCCACCGAGGGGGTTTGCGAACAGTTGGAAATTGGATTTAATGACAAATATATGATGGACGCCTTGCGTGCAATTCCTGCGGATCGAATCCAATTGGAATTGGGGAATGGCGTTTCACCTTGTGTCATTGTACCGGCAGAGGGTGACGAGTCGTGTATTTATATTGTTATTCCGGTCAGGTTAAAATCGGTCGAGAATTTAAAAACCAATTATTGGCGTATACAATTAAAAAAAAAATAAA
>JAVVSI010000003.1:13973-20696 GCA_036654315.1 Evtepia sp.
GTCAGATTGAAAGCGGACTAGAATTGCAACACGATTGAGGAGCGTATCCATGAATCAAACAATTAAAATTGAAACCGAATTTATTAAACTGGAATCATTACTCAAATTTGCGGGCATTGCGGAAACCGGCGGCGATGCCAAATATATCATCCAAGATGGCGATGTCACCGTCAATGGCGCAGTCTGCCTCATGCGTGGGAAAAAAATCAGACCGGGCGATATTGTATCTCTGCCCAATATCGTGCTGACCGTAGTATGAACGTCACATCCTTATCTTTGACCGGATTCCGAAATTATGATCATTTTTCCGCTGCCTTTTCACCGGGTCGTAATTTGATTTGCGGTGACAATGCCCAGGGAAAAACCAATTTACTGGAAGCCATTGCCTTTCTCTCCGGCGCAAAGTCACACCGAACGCGTACGGAACGGGAACTCATCGGCTTTTCTCAGAGTGAAGCCTTGATCAGCGCACAAATAGAAAATCGGGATCGGGATTTTTTAGTGGAAATTACACTTTCGAAACACGCCCGTCGTAAATTACTCGTAAACCATGTGCGACTAAAAACGGCTTCTGCCTTATCTGACGTGATTCATACGGTCTTATTTTGCCCGGAAGATCTCGCTCTCTTACGGGATGGCGCAGCAGTCCGCAGACGCTTCTTGGATACGTCCATTTGCCAGCTTCGCCCCAAATATGCTGCGGCACTCTCAAAATACAACAAATTGCTGGAACATAAATCCCGTATTTTGAGAGAGTGCGATCGGCAAGCTGATTTATTACACGTTTTGCCGGAATTTAACGACGGTTTGGCGCGTGCCGGCGCCATTCTAATCCACTATCGCGCTTATTTCATTCAAAAACTTTCGACAGCGGCAGCGCATATCGCACATGATTTTTCCGGAGAGCAATTGATTCTTCGCTATGAAACCGTGAAAACAATCTCGGATCCTTTTGCATCGCCGCTGACACTGTATCAACAGTTGCTGGAACATCAGGAAAGCCATAGGACAGCAGAGCTGGCTGCCGGATCATGCCTGTCCGGCCCCCACAAAGATGACTTCCAAACTGAGTTGAATGCGCTCTCAGCGCGACAGTTCGCCTCACAGGGGCAAGTACGCACCGCCGTCCTTGCGATTAAACTCGCAGAACGTGAATTGCACAGGAATGATATCGGTCATTGGCCGGTTTTACTCCTAGATGATGTTTTGTCGGAACTGGATACCAAACGTCAAAATTTTATTTTGGAGCATATCAATGATGGTCAGGTTTTTATTAGCGGCTGTGCGTTTCCGGATGATACGGACGCAACTATTTTACGGCTTCAAAATGGTCGAATAATCAATCCATAGCAAAAACAGCACTTTGGAAAGAAGGCCATTTTTTATGTATTTGCATATTGGTGGATCTGTGATGATCCGTACCCGTGACCTAATCGGGATCTTTGATATGGACAATAGCTCCACCTCTTTTTTGACCCGCGACTTTTTACGCCGCGCCGAAGAGAACAAACGGATTGTGAATATTTCGGACGATTTGCCGAAATCATTCGTCCTTTGTGAAAATAAAGTGTATCTCTCGCAGCTTTCATCCGCAACACTCTTAAAACGAATTGAAAGTTCATCCCTATTATAAACACCGCTTGGAGGATATTATGGAAAACGAAAACAATACAACGGTAGATCATGAGTACGGTGCGTCCGAAATACAGGTGCTGGAAGGATTGGAAGCCGTCCGAAAACGCCCGGGTATGTACATCGGATCGACATCCTCCAGTGGTCTGCATCACCTAGTTTATGAAATCGTAGACAATGCGATTGATGAGGCGCTGGCAGGTCATTGTAGTGAGATCAGCGTTTCGATTGAAGATAATGATGTGATCACTGTCATTGATAACGGACGCGGTATCCCTGTGGATATCCAACAACAAACCGGACGCCCCGCAATGGAGGTCGTCTTTACAATTTTACACGCCGGCGGTAAATTTGGCGGCGGCGGATACAAGGTGGCAGGTGGCTTGCACGGTGTGGGTGCATCTGTTGTCAATGCCCTGTCCGAATGGCTTGTTGCACAGGTCTATAAAGATGGGAAAATTTATGAAATGAGATTTTCCCGGGGAATGGTAACCCAGGAAATGAAACTGGTCGGAGAAACCGAACTGCATGGCACCAAGGTCAGTTTTAAACCGGATTCTCAAATTTTTGAAGAGACGGTATATGATTACCAAATTCTATTTACACGGATGCGGGAACAGGCTTTTTTAAATGCCGGTCTGCGTATTCTGACCTCTGACCGCCGCCCCGGCAAAGAGACAGAACATGCAATGTGTTACGAAGGCGGAATCCGTGAGTTTGTTGCTTATATCAATCGGAATAAAACCGTACTGCATGATCCCGTGATCTATATGTCGGGCGAACGCGAGGACTCTATCGCTGAAATCGCACTGCAATATAATGACAGTTACAACGAGATCATGCTGTCTTTTGCCAATAATATTCATACGCCGGAGGGCGGTATGCACGAAGAGGGCTTTCGCCGTGCTTTAACCAATACCCTGAATGCGTATGGCAAAAAGATCGGTGTGCTGAAAAACGACGATAAAGTTTCGGGTGAAGATTGCCGCGAAGGTTTGGCAGTGATTATTTCCGTAAAATTGACGGATGCCCAGTTCGAGGGACAAACAAAATCCAAACTTGGCAACTCTGAAATCCGTACGCTTGTGAATGCCGTTGTCTCTGAAAAGTTGGAGCGATTTTTGGACGAAAATCCGGCTGCCGGTCGTGCCATTTTGGAAAAGGCAATGACTGCATCACGGGCGCGCGAAGCTGCCCGTCGGGCGCGTGAAAATATTCGGCGTAAAAATGCCTTAGATGGTGCGAGACTGCCCGGTAAGCTCGCAGACTGTAACGAGCGAGATGCCTCCCTCACTGAAATTTATATCGTCGAAGGAGATTCCGCCGGTGGTTCCGCCAAAGGGGGACGTGATGCCAGATTCCAAGCCATTTTGCCTCTGTGGGGGAAAATGCTGAACGTCGAAAAGGCACGCGCCGATAAGGTCTATGGCAACGATAAGTTAACGCCTGTCATTACTGCACTCGGTGCGGGAATCGGAGAGGATTTTGATGTTTCAAAGCTCCGTTATCATAAAGTGATTATCATGGCCGATGCCGATGTCGATGGCAGTCATATCAGAACTTTGTTGCTGACCTTTTTCTTCCGTTTTATGAAACCGCTGATTGAGGGTGGCTATGTCTATTCCGCAGTCCCGCCACTGTATAAGCTGTCGCGCGGAAAAACAACCCGCTATGCCTACACCGATGAAGAACGCGATGTGATTTCGGCGGAATTGCGCGGAGAAGATGGACGTGGAAAGGTAGAAATCAGCCGGAACAAAGGTTTGGGCGAAATGGACCCACATGAACTATGGTACACCACGATGGATCCGGAAAAACGAATTCTAAAACGCTTCAGTCTGACCGATGCCGTTGCCGCAGATGAAATTTTCACACTGCTCATGGGCGAAAAGGTCGAGCCGCGGCGCGAATTCATCGAACAAAATGCAAAACGAGTTGTAAATCTGGATTATTAAGGAAGGTGATGCTTCATGGCTCATAAGGATAAAAACCCGGATATTTCATATCTGAATCAGACCATCCGCCAAGTTGATTTGCGTGAAGAAATGGAAATCGCATATGTCGATTATGCCATGTCTGTCATTGTCGGACGTGCGCTGCCGGATGTACGTGACGGCTTAAAGCCGGTTCATCGGCGGATTTTATACGCAATGTACGAAGATAATTTAACCAGTGATCGGCCTTTTAAAAAATCGGCAACCTGTGTCGGTGATGTGTTGGGACGATACCATCCACATGGTGATGCGTCTGTTTATGACGCACTGGTTCGACTGGCACAAAGTTTTTCCATGCGTTATCCCCTGATTGACGGACATGGAAACTTTGGTTCCATTGATGGAGACCCCCCTGCTGCCTATCGTTATACAGAAGCGCGTATGGCAAAACTCACAAACGAAATGATGCGCGATATTGAAAAAGATACGGTCAATTGGGATCCCAACTTCGACGAGTCACGCAAAGAACCCCGTGTGGTACCCTCTCGATTTCCAAACCTTCTTGTCAATGGTTCGTCGGGTATCGCCGTTGGTATGACAACCAATATCCCGCCGCATAACCTGCGTGAGGTGATTGATGCCTGTATCTGTGTGATCGAAAATCCGGAAGCGGGACTGGAAGATCTCATGGAACATATCAAGGGACCCGATTTTCCAACTTGTGGGCAAATCTTGGGAAAAAGCGGAATCCGTGCCGCATATTCAACCGGCCGCGGGCATATTCGTGTCAGAGCAAAAGCGGATTTTGAAGAATTTGGTCAAAATCGCACACGTATCGTTGTGACAGAATTGCCGTATCAGGTCAATAAAGCGAAGCTTGTGGAAACCATTGCGGATCAGGTCAATGAAAAACGCTTGGATGGCATTTCAGCATTGCGTGATGAATCCGACCGTGATGGTATGCGCATTGTGATTGAACTCAAAAAGGATGCGAATGCACAAGTTGTTTTAAATCGTCTGTTTACGCAAACACAAATGCAAACAACCTTTGCAATTGTGATGCTGGCATTGGTACACGATCAAAAACAACCTAAAATTTTATCCCTGCGTGAAATTATAGATGAATATTTGACGTTTCAACAGGAAATTGTCACAAGACGCACGATCTATGATCGCAAAAAAGCAGAAGAACGCGCACACTTGTTACGTGGTCTGCTGATTGCACAGGATCATATTGACGAGGTCATCCGAACCATCCGCGAAAGTTATGATGATGCACAAGAGCGTCTGATGACACGTTTTTCCTTGGATGAAGTGCAATCCAAAGCAATTATGGAAATGCGTCTGAAAGCACTGCAAGGCTTGGAAAAAGAAAAATTGCAAGCGGAATACGACGATTTGCAGAGCAAGATCACATACTACAATGAACTGCTTGCATCCAAAGAACTGTTGCAGGATATTGTGAAAAAAGAGCTTTTGGAAATTCGGGAAAAATTCGGCGATGCGCGTAAAACCGAAATTACCATGGTTGAAAATGAAATTGATATTGAAGATCTCATCGAAGAAGAAGAGTGTATCTTTACACTGACCGCCGCCGGTTATATCAAACGTCTGCCTGCTTCCACCTATCGCGCACAAAAACGAGGCGGAAGAGGGATTTCGGCGCAAACGCTCCGCGCAGAAGATTACGTAGATACTTTGTTCACGGCTTCTACGCATGATTATATTCTGTTTTTTACCAGCAGTGGGCGTGTATATCGTAAAAAAGGATATCAAATCCCGGAAGCCAGTCGTACCGCAAAGGGCGTCAATATTGTGAATATTCTGACGCTGGACCCCGGCGAACGCGTAACAGCTATGATCCACCGCCGTGAAAACGATGAAAACGGCTATTTGTTCATGGTTACACGCCGCGGCACAGTCAAACGAACCGATTTACTTTCGATGCGTAATATTCGTACTGTGGGCTTGCGCGCATTGAATTTGGATGAGGGTGATGAACTGATTGCAGTCCGTGAGACGGACGGTGAAACCAATATCCTCATTGCAACGCATGATGGCATGGCAATTTGTTTCCGTGAATCGGATGTACGCCCCATGGGCAGAAATGCAGTCGGTGTCCGCGGGATTCGTCTGCGAGAGGGCGATTATGTCATCGGTGCGGCGCGTGCAAAAATCGGTGCCACGCTTCTGACCATCACCGAAAACGGGTATGGAAAGCGAACACCGATTGAGGACTATATTCGCGGCGGTGAAGAGGGAGAACCCCAACACCGCGGTGGTTACGGTCTGAAAAACTATCAGATTTCAGAAAAAACAGGTGGTGCCGCCAGTATCAAGGTAGTAGGCGAAGCGGACGATATCCTGATCATTGCGGATGATGGTACAATTATTCGTATGAGCGCGGCAGATGTCAATATCTACGGACGTTCTACCCAAGGTGTACGCGTGATGCGCGTGACAGAAGGCTCTAAGGTGATCTCCCTTTCCCGTGCAGAACGCGAGGAAGAAGAATTGACGGATACAGAAGAGAGCGAAGAAGCCACAGAGGTCAGCTCGGAGGAAGAGATATGAAAACAGTCACCGTCTATACAGACGGTGCCTGTTCCGGAAATCCGGGTCCAGGCGGTTGGGCGGCGATTCTTCTCTATGGGGAAACAAAAAAAGAGATTTCCGGCGGAGAAAAGCAGACAACCAATAATCGTATGGAGCTCAGTGGCGTGATTGCCGCCTTGGAACGCTTAAAAGAGCCGTGTATCGTGGAATTATATTCCGATTCCAAATATGTGATCGACGCCTTGGAAAAGGGCTGGGCAAAGAGTTGGCAGAAAAACAATTGGAACCGAAAAACCGGCCCTGCCTTGAATCCGGACCTCTGGGAGCGTCTACTGGCTCTTTGCGCAACCCACCGCGTCTGTTTGCATTGGGTCAAGGGTCACGCACAAAACGAGTATAACAATCGCTGTGATGAGTTGGCGGTATTGGAAAGCCAAAAATATAGATCTTGCTAAAAAACCGCTTCTGCCGAATTTCAAATCGGTAGAGGCGGTTTTCCCTTTTATATGAGTCAATGCGCTATTGCGGTATAAGATCAACAATCACGAGTTCGGGTCGATTCCAGATTCGAGGAACGATGGTACTTTCCTTGGCAAGTCCG
>JAVVSI010000003.1:20706-21276 GCA_036654315.1 Evtepia sp.
CATTTTGTTGTATCGTTGTTACTTTCTTTGTCATTTCCGCTACACAATTTTCTTTGTTTGTCGCGGACTTGCCGAGGAACGATGGTACTTTCCTTGGCAAGTCCGCGACTGACAATGAATTGTGTTGCACCAAAATCATAGAGACTACCTGCATAGTTTGGGAAAAGTCCCTGATTCGGTGCCCACAGACCATTTAAAATGCCGGGTACCCGCCATTGGCCACCATGTGCGTGTGTCCAATCAAAACCGTATGAGCGATAGTGGTCTATGTACTCGGGGCGATGTGATAACAAAATAGAAAAAACATTTTCTTGGATGCATTCACTACAGGCCTTTAGCTGCATCTCAAATTGTTCCGCACCGCCATCGGGATCGTCCACACCGGAAATCGTAATAAGTTGTCCATTGGCTTCAAAATGGATGGTCTCTCCTTCGAGGACGGAAATACCATACCCTCTGATCATCTCTTTGAACGAGTCAATCTTTTTACTTCTGTACTCGTGATTGCCCGAAACTTGAACCTCTCATGACTAAAGTCACGAGATTCCTGTTTCACAGACTGTTGCTGAC
>JAVVSI010000004.1:0-18351 GCA_036654315.1 Evtepia sp.
CGCGCGACCTGCCGGCGATGGTCAAGGAACTGTCGAAGTGGAAGTTCAGCGGTTTTGTCGGCCTCAATACGCTCTTCGTTGCGCTGTGCAACAACGAAGGTTTCCGCAAGCTGGACTTCTCAGCCCTGAAGGTGACCCTGTCAGGCGGCATGGCCTTGCAGCTGGCGGCCGCCGAGCGCTGGAAGGCGGTCACCGGTTGCTCCATCTGTGAAGGGTACGGCAGGTTTCCTCAAAAACGAAGCAATCCAGTTGCGTAATAAATCCGTTTTTCTCAAAGAGCGGAATGAATTCATCGGGGTAGATCATACCATCAACAGGACTTTTCCAACGAACGAGAGCTTCGGCACCACCGATGGTTTCGGAATCGGTATGGAATTTCGGTTGAAGAAAGACAACAAATTCAGCATTTTGAATGGCTTCGTTCATACGATCTTCCAGATATTTTTCGCGCAAAAGGGTTTGTCGTAGTTTTTCATCGTAGAAGGCATAATGAATTCCACCATATTTTTTTGCTTCACTGATAGAGAGTTTGGCACGGTCGATCATATGTGTAATGGGGATATCGGGATCTGAAACAATAAAAATACCGAATTCGATACACATGGGAAGTTGTGCCACACCGAGCGAGTCAAGATAAGTTGCGGATTTATCCTGCCAAGTTGAGAGTCTGTTCACGAGGGATTTCTCGTCGATATATCGGATTAAGATACAAAAGTTATCGGCGAAAAGACGTCCCATACATTCATCAGATGCGAGGTTGGAACTGATTCCCACCTGAATAGAACGCAAGATTTGATCACAAGAAGTACGTCCGAATTGTTCGTTTAGGACTTTGAATTTTTCGATATTACTATAGATCAGGGCATAAGGGGCGTGGTTCGCAAGCAGCATAGGTACCAGTTCATAAAAACGGTTGATGGTATGACCACCTGTAATCGGGTCAACAAAAGCAAGTTGTTCAAGTTTTCGTTTGCTACGGAAGAAGAGTACCAAAAGGGTCGTAAAGAGAATTGCGAACGAGAGTGTGATAAAGCCACTCATCAGTAAGGTGACGCGGAGTAGTAGGGTTGATTTTTCATTGACGACGGAGACGGGGACGAAAGTAAGTAAGCACCAATCTCTGGCGGAAAGTGGAGTATAGGTCATATATTGTCGATTTCCATTGAGTGTAAACTCAATGCGGCCGGTTTCGTCCTGTTCAATGGCGCGTCTCAGCGCGTCGGGATTTTGGAGTTTGGCAGAGCAGATAGAATTGAGGATATTGTAACCCAAAGGTAGGGCAGAGGGGGAGCTGGAGCGGACAACAACGGAGCCATCTTTTTTAATAATATGTGCATAACCCTCACCGTGGAAGGCATCAATGGAGAGAATTTGGTCAAACGTATTTGCGTCATAAATTCCGGCCAGTGCGGACATTTTGACCGATCCGATTTGTATATTGTCGAGCGGGACCGCAAAAATGATAGATTCCTTTCCGCCAATCAGTTGGGAGGGGGACATGGAGCATTTACGAGAGACGATGACATCTTGTAAATAGGTATCATTGATCAGGTTCAAAGCATTCCCGAATTGATCATGTGCGATCCCGTTTTCATCAATGAGTACGATTTCATGATCATTCAAAGTGAGATCGAAAGCGGTATCCAGTTGTGAGAGTTCGCTGTCATTGGATAAATTGGAAGTTTGGAGTAAGGTGGCGATTGTGTTGAGAATAGAAAAATTGTGGTCGATGGTACGGCTTACATTGATTTCCATTTGCGACGCAATTTCCGTCATATAGTCTCCGGTTTCGGTTTCAACGGTTGTCTGTAAGTGGGTATAATATTTAAAACATAAAAAGCCGACAAAGAGAGACATGAGTAAAAAAGTTGAGATGGCAAGCGCATAAATATTATAATTTTTAGAAAGTGATTTGTTCATAAAATCCCTCCGATCTTCTCAATGAAAATTTGTTTGATCCACAAATAGTATAGCATACGAAGTGGGATTTCACAATGTAGACTTCAAGGTGTAAGGATGCAATTTTGAAGAAGAACAGGGGATGCTTTCATTTTTTCGAAAGAACGCATAAAAAACCTCCGCCAAACCGATCGGGTTAGTTTGGCGGAGGGGGGAATTTCATGCACGCACAATCTGACAGGATAGGTCAGTGTGTTGCGAGTGTTTGGATCACTTCGCCGGCAAGCAGGAAGCCTGCAATGGGCGGAACCCACGGCGCACTGGCGGGTACGCTACGCCGACCGGGTGGAGGTGTTTCTGATTGCTCGGATGCAATGGGCAGTTCCGGTGAGAATACCACTTTATGATGACGAATCCCACGTTTTGACAATTCTTTCCGAATAATACGAGCGAGTGGACAGGCGATCGTTTTGGAAATATCCGTCACACAAAACTGAGATCCGTCCAATTTATTACCCGTACCTAGGGCAGAGATGATTGGGATTTCACGCGATAAAGCTGTTTCGATCAAGTCGAGCTTACAGGAGACTAAGTCGATTGCGTCCACAATATAGTCATAGGATGTAGAAAAAAAATCCTCACGTGTTTCGGCAGAGTATCGTTCCATACGCGGATGGACGAGGCAGTGAGGTGCGATATCTAGGATACGTTCCGCCATAGCTTGGACTTTTGGGATTCCGATTGTGGAATGGAGTGCTTCGACTTGACGGTTTAAATTGGTCATACCGATGTCATCGTGGTCAATGAGTGTGAGGGTACCGATACCGCTTCTTGCCAAAGCTTCGGCACACCAGCTACCCACGCCGCCGATTCCGAAAATAGCGACGTGAGCAGCAGAAACGCGTTCCATTGCGGGCGAACCGAGGAGCATTTCGAGGCGTAAAAATTGTTCTTGCATGGAGGATTAGGTGCGGCCAACGTACTTGGTGCCGGTCCATTCGACAACAGGAGCGGCATCTTTCAGGGCGGTGAACCAGTCCTCATAGGCTTTGGAAGCCAAGGCATCGTTTGCGCCGGCTTTCCAACGTGGTAAGCCATTGTTTTCGAGATAGAGGATCTGATAACCGTTCACGGCACCACTGGCATCGGTACTCTCGACGACTTCGGCACTTTTCAGCGCACGGCCGGTTGTAAAGATCCAATTGTTGCAAGCGGCACTCATCGTATTGCGTGCGACTTTAGTCATGATACCACCTTCGGCCGCGTTCGTGTCTTTGCTATTTGTTTTTGCGAGTTCGGCGAAAGACTCTGCGGTAGCATCTCCGGCTTTCCACTGCGCAAGAAGGTCATCGGCGGCTTTCCGTGCCGTATCCAGTTGTGCTTGTGTGGAGGTTGCGGGTTTTTCCTCTGTAGCGGTGGTGGGATCGGTTTCAGCTTTGATCAAAATATTGCGGATGTCCATGGTTGCATAGGTGTCATTGCGTTGTGTGCGTCCGATATACTGCACGACGCAATAGCCGGATTCGGCATTTTGGACCGAAGCGACTTCATTTGCTTTGCGACCGGGTTCCATGAGCCAAGCACCATAAGGGGCAGCGGATAGTTCACTGCCAAGGGATTCGGTTTTATGATTATACTCGGCATCGTTAAAGCTTTCTTTTTCCTGTTCTGCTGCAAATTCTTTTGCGACAGAGTTAAATGACGCGCCTTGTTTCAGTCGGGCGACCATAGCATTTGCATTTTGTTCTGCGACTGCCAGAGCAGCGGCGGTTTCTTCGGGCGTTGCTTCCACCGTATTACCTTCCGCGTCTGTCTTAGGTTCTGTTTTTGCATTGATATTGCAGAAACGATAATTGTAAGTGTCAAGTTCGGCAGAATGCTCTTTGTAGTAAGCGTTGAGTTCATCATCCGTATAGTGAAATTCTTCGGCACGCTGCGTAGCGTATTCACTGGCAAGGATGGTGTCACCGAGCAGACGAACGAATAGATTTTTATCCATATAAGGTCCGTAAAGGAGTTTCAAATAGGCACTCTCACCGTAGCCATTTTGAACGCTGTACATTGCGAGTTGGGACAGGTTGGATTCGATTTCGGCTTTTCCTTTTTCGGACATTTGATAATTTGCAGTTTTGGCCTGTTCTGTGAGGAGATAGACCTCTTGCAGGTTGGTCATTGCCGTTTGACGGAAGTAGTCGGCATAGGTGGTTCCTTTGTCTTTGTCATAAATTTGCTCTTGGGGAGACAATTTGGGATCATAGCCGGATGAGATGCCATATTCGGCGTACATATTTGCGGTACTGATGGTATTGTTTGCGGTCATGTAGTAATAGTAGTCCATTTCGGCGACGCTGACTTTTTGATCACCGACAGCAGCAGCCGTCATGTTTTTCTGAAAAAGTCCGGAGTGCCAGATCAAAAGGGCGGCGACAACGAGGGCAATTATAATGCCTATGATCCAGTATTCTTTGGTGTGATCTTTGCTTTTCTTTTCGTAGTACGAACTCATGATATTTAAAACCTCCTAGTATCACGTGGATGTGTAACACATGTCCATGTATTATACAAAACCTGTCTTTATTTTGCAAGTAAAAAAGAGAAGAGGGGCAAACTTAATCAAAAGAAACAAAAAATATAGGATATTTCTACCAAATTCGAGCATCTGCTTGGAGTATTTGGCTCAAGTTGACTGATTCCTGTCGAAAAAAGTCGAAACTTGTTGAACGAAAATACTTTGCAGATGGAGAAATATCGCATAAAATAGAAACACCTGTAAAACACAATTTGAGGAGTTGGAAGAAATGCGAGAGATCCTAATCGGTGAAACAACCGATCAAACCGAGAATGGCGAGTCATACACCTGCGAGTACAGATTATTGGTCCGCGAGACGGAAGGACGCTTTTCCTGCGAAAGTTATGGTGTACGGGTCACATTGAAGAGAAGCGGAGAGAGTTCAGAGCTTTGGGATATCACGATGCATGCGGGGCGAATAGAAGAACTGATGACGATGCTCATGAGGAATACAGTGACGCCTTGTACCCTTGTGGATGTTGTTCAAGATTGGCTCTAGCGTGTTTACCAATGAAACAAGTCGCTCGAAAGGGCGACTTGTTTTATTATAGGCTCGTTTGGGTCAAGGATGATAATGGTACGCGCTTGTTTTTTCGCATACCGAACCGTTGCGGCAGTCCCGCCTTGTTTTTCGCCATTGTAGACAGCGAGTAGATAGGTTGCATGATCGACGAGGAAGCGGTTTCGCTCCATCATGCAGGTCTTTGTATGGTCGCGGCCGGTGTAGATGATTTCATCGGCTTGTTCGAGGATAGAGAAGTAGCATTTTTTTGAATGTTCAGACCATCGGGCTGCCTGATCCTCACAGGGCAGGACACAGACGAGCTTGAGATAGGGATACGTTTTGCGCAAGTTCAAAACAGTGAGTGCCCCCCAGGTATCGGTACCTTCCGCCATACCGGATAGGAAGGTAGTGACACCGATCTCAATCAGGCGGAGCATTTCGTTTTCCAGGCGGCGTTTCAAGTTGATACAGTTGGGATCTTCCTCGTGGTATCTCCAAGGATATTTGATCGGTCGATGACCGGTGAAGGCGCAAGTCACATTCTTCAGTCCTTTCGGGTTTTGATTTATCATACCGCAATTTCAGTGTATGGTCAACCATTATGCGACAGAGTTTGGAATTTAGCAAAGACTTTAATTGCTAAGCTTGCGTCATTGTGGTAGAATATAAAAACCCTACAAACCAAAGGAGTAAAAAAATTTATGGATGTTTTTTTACAGGCAGAGTTTGCCGTTTTGGACTTCATCGCGGCGCATTTTTCGTGTGCATTCCTAGATACAATCATGCCAATGATAACACGACTTGGGGATCGTGGGCTGATTTGGATTTTGTTAGGGCTTGCCTTGTTTCTGATTCCCGGTCGTTCCGAAAATCGGAAAATTGGGATACAGATTTTGATTGCACTGCTATTGAGTGTCATTAGTTGTAACTTGCTTTTAAAAAATATCGTCGCGCGCATACGCCCCTGTGATTTGAATACAGCAGTGACGCTTTTAATTGCGCGTCCTTTGGATTTTTCCTTTCCATCCGGACATACTGCGGCATCGTTCGCAAGCATTGCGGTTCTTTTTAAGAATCATTGGAAGGGCAGATGTGTTGCGCTCATTTTGGCACTCATGATTGCTTTTTCCCGACTTTACTTATATGTCCATTTTCCAACTGATGTATTAGCAGGTGTTGTATTGGGTCTGGCTTTGGGTTTGTTGAGTTGGTTCCTCTATGAAGGAGCCGCAAAGAGGATGAGATTTCGTAGATTCAAAAATTTGAGGAGGAAATAGCCTTTGGAGGAAAATATAATTGATTCCATTTGGACAGTCCTGATTGGCATGACACCCATATTGGAAATTCGAGGGGCGATTCCGTATGGATTGGCACAGGGGTTACCGCTGTGGGAAGCATTTTTTTGGGGATTTATCGGAAATTTGTTGCCGATACCCATTATCATTTTGTTTACGCGTCATGTATTAAATTGGTTACGCCGGTTTCATCGTTTTGAAAAGATGATAGACTGGCTGGAGCAGAAGGCACATATGAAGGGGCGTGTCGTCAATCGCTATAAGACATTGGGTCTGTTTGTACTGGTTGCGATTCCACTCCCGGGAACCGGCGCATGGACAGGGGGGCTGGTTGCGGCGGTGTTTGATATTCGAATGAGAAACGCAATGCCTGCAATCTCACTGGGTGTGCTGGCGGCAGGTGTGATTGTCATGCTTGTCAGCGTTTCGGCGATCCTTACATTTGGTGGCTAGAATTTAGGAAGAAAGAGGTTCGCTCTGAGACCGTGGGTTTGCTTGCATGAAAAAAGTATTTGAAAATTTTGCGTTATGTTGTATAATGGGTGGGAATCACCTATTTTTCTGAAATAATAAGGAGAGAATGCTATGACCAAAGAAGTAATGGATTTTCTAAGCGCACAAGATCCTGCTGTAGGACAAGCAATTCAAGCGGAATTTGACCGTCAGCGCAGAAATATTGAGCTGATCGCATCCGAAAACTTTGTCAGTGAAGCTGTTTTAGCCGCTGCCTCTACTACCTTGACCAATAAGTATGCAGAGGGTTATCCCGGAAAGCGTTATTATGGCGGCTGCCAGTGTGTGGACGTTGTGGAAGAGATAGCGCGTACGCGCGCAAAGGAATTGTTCGGTGCCGATCATGCAAACGTACAGCCGCATAGTGGTGCGCAGGCAAACTATGCAGTCTATGCGGCACTTTGTGAACATGGTGATACGGTGTTGGGCATGGATCTTGCCAACGGCGGACATTTGACACATGGAAGTCCCGTAAACTTTTCGGGTAAGAATTACAATATGGTTGCCTACGGTGTGGATCCGAAAACGCATTTGATTGATTATGATGCAGTGCGCGCACTCGCGAAAAAGCATAAGCCGAAAATGATTATCGCCGGTGCCTCTGCATACCCGCGTATCATTGATTTTAAAACATTCCACGAGATCGCGGAAGAGGTGGGTGCGTATCTGTTTGTGGATATGGCACATATTGCCGGACTCGTTGCGGTAGGCCTGCATCCGTCCCCCATTCCGTATGCGGATGTAGTCACGACCACCACACATAAAACGCTGCGTGGACCACGCGGCGGTATGATTCTCTGTCGTCAGGAATTCGCACAGAAGATTGACAAAGCTATTTTCCCGGGTTCTCAGGGTGGCCCTCTGATGCATATTATTGCCGCAAAGGCAGTGGCACTCGGAGAGGCACAAAGACCGGAATTCAAGGTTTATCAGCAGAAGATTCTGAACAATGCTTCGGCACTTGCGAGTAGCTTGATGGAATCCGGCTTTGATCTTGTTTCGGGTGGCACAGACAATCACCTGATGCTGGTAGATCTGCGCCGTGCCGATATTACGGGTAAGGATATGGAGAAGAGATTGGATCTTGTCAATATCACGGTCAATAAGAATACCATTCCAAACGACCCACAGTCTCCATTTGTGACCAGTGGCATCCGTGTCGGTACACCGGCAGCAACTTCAAGAGGTTTTACGGAAGCCGATATGAAGATCATTGGTAAGCTGATCTGGGATACTGCCACTTCTTTTGATACGAAGCAAGATGAAATTCGTGCTTCTGTTGCGGAACTGTGTGGTCAATACCCACTGTACGAATAAAGCCAAAAGACCGGATCTCGAATAGGAGATCCGGTCTTTTGATTGTATGCGGCTTGTCAGAGTTGCAAGGTGTGTAATAAAATCATATAGAGTGCAGTTCCACCGCCTATACTGAGCAGGACATTGCGTTTCCATGTATGGAGGATCACAATGAGTGCAATTGCAATCAGTTCGGGGATGCCGTATGGATTTGCCAAAAAAGAGACATTACGGAGGCAGTAGATGACCAGTAACCCCATCATTGCGGCGGGCAGAACTCTGCCGAGGTAAACGACGACTTTTGGTGGTTCTTTGTGTTCGGGAAAGAGGATAAAGGGTGTAAATCGTGTGATAATCGCACCCAGCGCGACGGCTAGAATAATTATAATCGTTTGCAGCGGGGTGAGTGTCATAATTTTTTCCTCCCGACGAGTAAAACAATTAAGATAATGAGCATAGCGGGAATCACAAGGTTGTCCGCACCGAACAGGAAAAGTGCAATCACAGTGCTGACCAGACCAATCAGACCGGAGATCCGATTTTCTTTTTTCTTGATTTGCTCCAAGAAAAGAACGACAAAAAGGGCAGTCAGCACGAAGTCCAAGCCATTGGGGCTTAAATTCATAAAATGACCTACGATGCCGCCAATGAATGTGCCAAGAATCCAATAGAAATAGTCCAAGAAGGATACAGCGAGAAAAAAATATTTTGGGTTTATGTCTTCCGGCGGTTCTGTGGAAGAGACAATCGAAAATGTTTCATCGCAGAGTGTAAAAATGAGAAAGTAGCGTGCTTTCCCAAGCCCCTTATATTTTTCAAGCATGGAAATGCCATAAAAAAGGTGTCGTGCATTCACCATGAGGCTGAGTAAAAATGCCTGTAGGGGATTAAAGACCACGGTGAGCAGACTGATTGCCACGAACTGCATACTCCCGCAGAATGCGATCGTACTCATCAAAACGGACCATAAAAGGCCATAGCCTTTTGCTTGCATGAGAACACCATAAACCATGCCTATCATAATGAAACCGGTTAAAACCGGAATCGTATGTGGAAAGGCGGCAGAAACAGCATTTGCCTTTTCCTTCATAAAAATCCTTGCACTCCTTGCTGAAATGTTGTAGAATGTAACGCAAAGTATCTAGGCTATTGTAGGGGTATTTGCCTGATTTGTCAATAGCACTCTGATGGTTCTGAAAACAAGAGATCAGACTATCTGGCGTAGGAGGAAAAATTGTGTTCAAGAATATAAAAAAGATTTCGACGAAATTGATCATGACTTGTCTGGTGATTGCTTTCATCTCAAGTATCACCGGTGGAGTCGCGATTTTGATGCTCAACAGTGCGGATAGGGATTACAGCGATGCACTGGTCAATTATGGGTTTGCGCAAGGAAGCGTTGGCAGTCTGCTTGCCGCCTTCTGTCGGATTGATGGCAATGTGCATGATGCCGTTTCATATAGAGATCAAATCAACCAAGAGGCCGCCGGTAGTAACGTCATAAAGCAAGGGAATACAATCCCGGCGAAATTGGATCAAGTGGAAAAGACACTCAAGAACCAGCAAGAGAGAGAGCTGTTCGAGACATCAAAAAAAGCTTGGGAAGCTTATAATGCAAAAGCGCAAGAGTTGATTATGGATACAGGGGACAATCGCAACATTGCTGTCGTGCAAAAGAGGCTGGTAGATGAATTGGATCCCTATTATCTTGACTTTTATCATGCTATGACACAGCTTATGAATCACAAAGTTGAGGATGGTGATGCACTGAGCAGTAAATTAACAAAAAATACAATTCAGCTTACAATCGTGTTATTGACTTTGATGATTTGCACTATGGCACTTTCCGTCGTGCTTGCTATCATCTTGGCAAGAAGCATATCGAAACCGATCATTCGTGTTAAAGAAGCGAGTGCAAGACTTGCGGTAGGTGATTTAAATGTCGATATTTCATCTGCGGATTGTGATGAAGTGGGGCAAATGACCAACTCTTTTGCAGAGGCAAGTAAAATGATGCAAGACTGTATCAAAGAGATTACCTATGACTTAGCTGAAATGGCAGACGGGAATTTTGATCTAAAACCACAAACGACATTTTTAGGTGATTTTCAGGCAATTGAAGCGTCGATGCATAAAATCACCTGCACTTTGAGTCAAACCTTGTCTCAAATTCATCAGGCGGCAGAGGAGGTCTCAGCCGGTTCTGATCAAGTTTCTGCGGGTGCGCAGGCACTTTCACAGGGTGCAACAGAGCAGGCAAGCTCCATTGAAGAATTAGCGGCTACCATCAATGAGATTTCGTCACAGGTTCAGACGACTGCCTCAAACGCACAGGAGGCAAGTAATCAAGTAGATCGGATGAGTGATGAAATTAACACAAATGACGCGCAGATGAAACGTCTGATTCAAGCGATGAATGATATCAGTTTACAATCCGGTGAAATTGGGAAAATCATTAAAACAATGGAAGACATTGCCTTTCAAAGTAACATGCTTGCACTGAATGCAGCCGTAGAGGCGGCGCGTGCCGGAACTGCCGGGAAAGGATTTGCAGTGGTTGCGGATGAGGTGCGCAATCTGGCATCGAAATCTGCGGAGTCGGCAAAGAATATCACCGCGCTCATTGAGGATTCCGTCGTGGCGGTTGACAATGGGACTATCATAGTGAATGATACCGCAAAAAGTTTAGAGCGCATTGTGGCGGGTGCGTGTTCGATTGTTGATATTGTGAATGAAATTTCACAGGCGGCAAACGAACAGGCAGAGCATATTGTGCAGTTTACCGTCGGGGTGAGTCAGATTTCCGATGTGGTACAGACCAACAGCGCGACGGCAGAAGAATCGGCGGCGGCGAGAGAATAACTGAACGGGCAATATGAAATGTTGAAAAACTTAGTCGGACAGTTCCGTCTGAAAGAAGAAAAAAACGTCTACTATGATAGAGAGAAGTGAATTTTTTGGATCTGATCAATCGTCGGATTCCATGTACCGTGCAATTAAATGACGAAAAAAAAGTGGTTATTATTTGTCATGGATTTGGAAGTAGCAGGAAAAGCCCCACAGTGCTTGCACTGGAACAAGAACTTCCACATCATGGGATTGGGAGCTGTAGTTTCGATTTCCCGGGTCATGGTGAAAACAGAGCATCTGATCTACGCATTCCGAATTGTCTCAATGATTTGGGAGAAGTCGAGGCATTTGTTCATGCACAGCAACCAAAAGCGGAGATTTGTTATTTCGCCTCTAGTTTTGGTGCGTATATTTTGCTGACTTACCTTGCGACGCGGAAACATTTTGGACAGAAAGCGTTTCTTCGTTCGGCAGCGGTTAGTATGCCAAAACTCTTTTTGGAAGAATGGATGACGCCTGCCTTGCAAGAAGTCATCGACAAAAACGGCTGTTTGGTATTGAAGGACTACCCGCAAGAGATGTGCGTTTCAAAAGCGTTTTTATCGGATTTGGAAGAGACGGACGTGTTCGAACTTTATCACAAGGAGTATGCCCGGCTGTTTATGATTCATGGTGGTGAAGATGTTGTTGCTTCGCCCCAAGATGCGGAACGCTTTGCAAAACAGAGTGGCGCACAGTTTTATAAGGTTGAAAAAGGGGCGCATCAACTGATGGGGGTTGGAGAATTGGAGACTGTTTTATCCTGTGCAACGACATTTTTTAAATTTTGAATGTAAAATGATCGCCCCACCGATTTGTCAAGGATCGGTGAGGCGATTTTTATCAGATTTATTTTACAGCATCTTTTGCTAGGACGTAATTCATAAGAAGTTGTGCGACATCGGCACGCGTTGCGATTTGTTGGGGATAAAAGTTTTGCACTGAAGTATCCAAGAGGGAGGCATTGCGTAAGGCAACCACGGCCTCTTTGGCCCAGCTATTTACGGTTGCTTCATCGTCGAATAGAGGTACCTCTGTTGTTGGCAGTGTTACTTTTTTGTAGTTCATGTAACGGTAGAGCATCAGTACCATATCTTGTTTTGTTACTTCCTCTGTGGGCGCAAATTTTTGATTGCCCATGCCCTCAATGACCTTGACAGATTCCACCCATGTGACGGGTTTTCCATACCAACTATTGATATCGACATCGGTAAAGGGGGAGACAGTAAAGCCGGAGGTATCCGCACCCTCTAAACGCGACAGTACGGTTGCGTACATTGCACGCGTCATTCCGGTATTGGGCGAGAATTTATGATCCCCGACGCCATCGAATAAGCCGTTTTTAGAGACAAACTCAACTGCATCATAGTAGAGCGAACCTTTTGGCACATCCGTGTAAGTTGAGGTCGGTTCAGGGTTGGGGGGGGTGATGGGATCGGGTGCCGGCGGTTCGGGTGGTGTGATGGGGTCGGGTGTTGGGGTGATCGGAGGGGCGGTTGGAATGGTTGCGAGTGGGATGGCACTGAAGTATGTGCTGATAGAAGTCGAATATGCCTGTGCAAGGCGATTCATGGATGCATCGTCGAGCAGTTTGGCACGATCGGAGTCATTGGTATGGAACCCATTTTCGACAAGCACAGCGGGTACATTGGTTTCACGGACGACCATGAGGTTATTGGCACGAGAGGAACGCTTTTTGATTCCGACTTTTGCGATATTTCCGAGCAAAATATTGCAAAAATCACGACTGCGTGCCTCGCTCGTATAATTTGAAAAATATTTTTTGTTATCTTTCAGGCTGTTGGAGATATAATAGGCTTCCGCACCATTGGCACTATTTTGGATTGGCGCACCTGTGGCGTTGGTATGGAAGGAGATGAAAAGAACATTGTTTGCAATCAAGGGATCGGTTTCATAGTTGAAAATCTTCTTTAAATCGGGATGGATTGTTCTTTGGGAAGAGTAGGGCGAAAAGTTGAAATAGATAGCGGCCTGTTTATCGCTGGTGATAGCAGACTGCATCAGGGGGATGAGACGGTCGAGTTCTTTGATATCGGCATTGAGTACCGCAGTTCGTTCCGCTGAAGTACCTGCATTCAGCTCTGTTTGTTTTGCAGTACGCAGTATACGCAGCGCTTGATCATTGGTGATTGCGACGCGCTTTCCCATAGAGGTATCTGATTTGTCCGCACGGGTTAGGACAACGGTTGCGCCTTTTGCTTCCAAGAGGGGCTTCACTTTCAATACAAGTTTAAGCATAGCGGCCTCTTCGCTGTATCCTTTGTAGAAATTTGTGCTTGAAACGCCGTGACCGGCATCCAGAATAATGGTTCTGCCTGACAGGTCTGTTGCCTGTGCTGCTGAGATAGAACAGCTCGTGGACATCAGGAGGAGTGCAAGCAGAAGCGCAACGCCTCTGTGAAATCGTTTCATAAGTAAATAGACTCCATTCTTCAAATTTTGACTCAACTAATATACCACAATTAGACTTTTTTCGCAAGCAACAAAGCGGCAATATAAAAAATTACTGAAAAGGCTTTTTTGTTTTGAAAAAGTGTGTTAGGATGAAAGTAAGAATGAAGTAAATCAATGGTGGAATGAAAAAGTGCATTGATTTTTATGGGGGCTTGGGCTATACTGAAGCATGCTATCGGAGCAAATGATACCGTACAGAGAAAGGATGAGAAAGCAATGTTCAATCTATTTGAATACCATGATGAAAACAAGTTTTCGTGGGAAGATATTGGAGACATCAGGGAAGGCCGACACAATTTAGGGGAAGAGATGCCTGTGTCTGTTTATCGCTTACTGCAATATACAATCAAAGATGAACTTGCAAAGCGCTATGGTGGCGAGACAACCATTGATATTTTCAGAAGTGCGGGGGAATTGGCAGGGAAAGAACTGGCACTTCATTTGCTGGACTTGACCCTGCCGCTGAATGAATTTATTGCACATTTACAGGAACTGCTTGAGCGGTATAAAATCGGTATTTTACGGATAGAGAAATTCGATGCTGAAACGGGATACGCCGAATTAACCGTCGCAGAAGATTTGGATTGTTCGGGTTTGCCCGTGATCGGTCAAACGGTTTGCAATTATGATGAAGGCTTTTTGGCAGGGATTTTAAAAGTGTATACGAAGAAAGAATATGTAGTAACCGAAACGGATTGCTGGGCTACGGGTTCGCGGGTCTGTCGATTTGAAGCACATGTGAAGAACTCCGATGGTGAGTAGGTATGAAAGAACAAGATATTGATATTTTGCTGACGCAAATTAGAACGATTATTCTGAACAAACCCCTGACCGCCGCGTTAAAAAGCACATCGGCGGAGCTCGCTGATTTGCAGGAAGCGATTTCTTATCTTGCCGATTGTTTAACAGAGTCGAATGCATTTCTAAAGAATCTGTCTGTAGGTAATCTGGATGCGAAAGCCCCCAACCGCTATAATTTTTTAGCTGCCGGACTCAAGGAATTGCATGCCGGCTTGCGTCATATGACTTGGCAGGCGGATCAGGTGGCCAATGGAGACTATCAACAAAAAGTGAGTTTTTTAGGAGATTTCTCTGATTCATTCAATAAAATGGTTGCACAGCTCGAAGAACGGGAAAACAAATTAAGAAGTCAGGCCGATGCGCTGACGAAGTCGATGAGTCTCATGATTGCAATTATGGATGGATTAAGTAACTGGGTTATTGTGACTGAAAAGGACACAGGGGATGTCTTGTATGCAAACCATGCGTCGAATCAGTATTTTTATAATGCAAACACAGGAACGACAGTCTGCGGTAAGGAAAACTGTGAGTTTATGCAATCCTTGCGTAATTGTTCGGGTGATGAATCTCATTTGGAGTTTACCTGTGGGGTGAATGGCAGGACATTGTATGCCAAAACATTTGCGCTGCAATGGAATGAAAAATTAGCATATGCACATTTTATTGCAGATATAACGGATGCCAAGGAAGAGAAAGAAAAATTGGAAAGCTTGGCATTTCAAGATGAGCTGACGGGTTTGTATAACCGACGTTACGGTTTGAAGAAACTGGAGCAACTGATCATGGATCGAAAAGGATTTACGACCTGCCTCATTGATCTCGACGGATTAAAAGTGGTGAATGATACGCTCGGACATCTGATCGGAGACGAGTATATTACGACGGTAGCCCATGCGATGAAACGCTTAGAATCCGATTCCGGAATTGTGTGTCGCGTAGGTGGGGATGAGTTTATTTTCATTTTACCGGAACGCAACGAGGCCATGGGACGCCATTTGATGCGACAATTGGACAAAATACTTGCCAAGATAAAACGGAGCTATACACTCGCGATCAGTTACGGTATCGTCTATGTTTCAAAGGATACCGATATCACTGCGGAAGCCGTATTGAAGCAAGTGGATGATAAGATGTATTTTGCAAAAAGGGAAAAGAAGCAGTCCCAAAAGGGCTAAAACAACTGACGCAGGGTCTGTTAGAATACTTGGATTCTAACAGACCCTGCGGTGAGCAATTATGATAGGAGAGAGTTGCGTGAATCGAACAGCACAATTATTTTGTTCTTTTGCGAAAATCAGTGCTTGTTGTTTTGGTGGGGGCTATGCAATGCTTCCATTTTTTCAGCGGGAACTGACGGAAAAACGCAACTGGATGAGCGAGGAAGAGATGGCAGACATTTTCGCCATTGCGCAATGTACACCGGGTGTCATTGCTGTGAACACCGCTACCTTCTGTGGGTTCAAAACCGCCGGAGTGGGCGGTGCAATTTGTGCAACGCTTGGGGTACTGTTTCCACCGATTGTGATCATTGGATTGATTGCTGCGTTTCTGGGACACTTTGCCGAAATCGTCTGGGTACAGCACGCGCTTGTGGGTATGCGTGCGGGCGTGTGTGCGCTGGTGCTGAGCGGGGTTTGCAAGCTGTTTCATGCCGCTGTTATTGATGTGCCGAGCGGGATTTTGTTTGCCATTGTGCTTCTTTTATCTGCAATCTTAGGACTTTCTCCTATTTTGCTGGTACTTGTATCCGGCGTAATCGGTTTGGTGATTTCCCGTTTGAGGAAGGATTGCAGTATATGAGCATTTTCATTCGGCTTTATTTGGAATTTTTTTTTGTTGGTCTGTTTTCGGTTGGAGGCGGGCTTGCAACCGTTCCATTTCTCTCGGATCTCGGTTTGCGCACAGCTTGGTTTTCTGCCGCTGATCTGATCAATATGATTGCGATCTCCGAATCGACACCCGGTCCCATCGGAATCAATATGGCAACCTATGTTGGGTTCACAACAGCAGGACCTCTCGGTGCGATCATTGCACCCCTCGGGCTTTCTACGCCCGCTTTTTTTATCATCTTATTGATTTCAAAACTGCTCCAAAAATTCAGTCAGAACAAAAATGTCATCGGTTTTTTTTACGGACTGCGTCCTGCCTCTCTTGGCCTGATTGGCGCGGTCTGTTTTGGCGTTTGTTCGGCATCATTATTTTCGAAAATCGGTGTTTCGTGGGTAGCGATTTGGCCTTGTATTGCGATTTTTGTTGTCGTTTTTCTATGTCTGAATCTTCCAAAAGTGAAGCGACTGCATCCTGTTATTTTCCTGTTGCTCTCTGCAATTGCAGGGATTGTTTTTCAGCTTTAGCGAAAAAGCAGTTCAGACCTGTGACGTAGTAGGCTTATGCGCACAGGTCTAAAATCACTTGCGTAAAAATCTTAGCAGCGGTCATCAAATCCTTGATATTCACTCGTTCGTCGGGCGCGTGCAGATGCGAATCGAAGCCGGGCATAGACGCGCCGAATGCTACGCCGCCGGGGATACCATGGACATAAGTACCACCACCCATAGACTCACATGTTCCGGGAAGCCCGGTATACTGTTCATATACGCGTAGAAGCGTTTGGACAAAGGGGGAGTCGCTTGGTGTGTGATGTGCGGGATCTAAGATGCCGTTCACAGAAAAACCGTGCCGATTGAATGCGGTTAAGAGCGGGGTAACACAGGTTTCCGTTGTGGCACAAAGGGGTGTACGGCAATCGAAACGGCCGCTTAGTCCCTGATCATTGAGATAAAGCATCGTGAGTGCGAGTGTTAAGTGACCGGAGATTTCATCCGATTGCGCAATTCCGGCTGCATGACCATGGTGGTCGCCATGTGGGAAGAGTGCGTGGATGGCACGGATGGATTGGCTACGATCACAGTCCGCAAGAGGCAGTTTTGCGAGGAGCGCGAGAAGGGCTGTGAGTGCATTGTTACCACATTCGGGTGTTGAGGCGTGTGCGTTCTGACCGGAGCAGTTAATTTGGACGGAATCATCTTTTCGCTCAAGCGTGATCAAAATATCCAAATCTTCAGCGGCACGCGCGATGGCGGCGAAGGAAAGGCCGGATACGACGGCTGTTGCAGTGGCGGGAACCACATTGACGCGAGTACCGGCGTGAATCGAAATGACATTGGGGGAAAGAATTTGATTTCGGAAGAGAAAATCTTTTGAAAAAGAGGGTTGATAGTGTCCTTTTTCCGTATTGATCAGTGGAAAACTCGCATCGGGTGAAAAGGTGTGGGGTGCGTAGGGATGTGTTTCATAGTAATGATGAATATCTTCGAAGCCGCATTCTTCGTCTGTTCCCATGATGAGCCGCACATTGTGTCGGAGTGGAACAGCGAGATCGCGAACCGCTTTCATAGCAAAGAGCGCGGCAACCAAGGGGCCTTTATCGTCGTCTGTTCCGCGTCCGTAGAGGAGATCACCGACGCGTTTTGGCTGGAATGGATCGGTCACAGTCCATTGACTACCGGCGTCTACGACATCAAGATGTGTCAAAATATGAAGGCAGGTGTCTTTGTCATTGAGATCTACAGTTCCCACATAACCATCCTCATTGTGGCAATCTGAAAAGCCAAGATCAGCCGCGAGTAAGAGTGCTTCTTCCAAAGCGCGGGTGGGACCTTCCCCAAATGGCATCCCCGGTTTTGACGCACTGCGTGTACTTGGAATACGAACCAAGCGAGAAATTGCTTCAACGAAATCCGGTTCAAGCGTTGAAAAATAAGTATCAATCACATTTTGATTCAATAGAATCCATCCCTTTCGATTTTTCTATTTGAGTTACTTCATCCAGATATTTGTAAATAGTGTAGCGTGAAACGCCGAGATGCGCGGCGATATAAGGCATGGCGCGGCGGTAGGAGAGCGCACCGTTTTGCTTCAATAGGGTCATGACGCGTAAACGATCCGCTTTGTTCATTTCACGAATTGGCTTTCCGATGAGATTGACACAGCTGTCGAATAAACCTGATAGGGCGGTATCTTGATCACGGTAAACGGCACTATGAAAATCTATTTCGGCAGAAATCATCTCTAAAAGGGTACGATTTGCGGCAGAGAGTGCGGTAAAA
>JAVVSI010000005.1:0-9989 GCA_036654315.1 Evtepia sp.
CAGGACTGCGAAGCTGTCAGTCGTGCCTTATCCGACGTTCTGGACGAAGTCGATCCAATTCAGGATCCCTATACCTTTGAAGTCTCTTCTGCCGGCGCAGATCGTATTCTCAAAAAGCCCGCGCACTTTCAAGCATTTTTAGGCGCGGAAGTGGATTTTAAGCTTTATAAATCCAAAGACGGCCAAAAGGATTTTTCAGGTATCCTTTCTGCCTATGAAAAAGATTCCACTACCTTTCTCATCCAAGCGGAATCTGTTACCGTCCAAAACAAAGAACTCGCGCAGGTTCGTCTGCACGTCAGCTTTTAATTGAAGGAGTACCGGCCATGGCTAAAAGAATTGCAAAAACCGCGAAGTCCAACGAGCTGGACGGAAAGGAATTTTTCGCCGCCATCTCAATCATTGAAAAAGAAAAAGGAATTCCTAAATCCTATATGATTGAAAAGATCACGCAAGCACTCGTCTCCGCCTATAAACGCGACCACGAGGGCATCAATGATAATGTCTTTATGGATGCCGACGAAGCACGCGGAGAAGTCCGTATGTTTATTAAAAAAGAAGTTTCCGAATCCGTCGAAAACCCTTCAACCGAAATTTCCTTGCTGGAAGCGCGTCAGGTTCTTCCGACCGCACAACTCGGTGATACGATCCGTATGGAAATCAAACCCCGCAACTTCGGTCGCATTGCCGCGCAAACTGCAAGACAAGTCATCATTCAAGGTATGCGCGAAGCGGAACACAGCATGGTCTACGATGAGTTCACCTCAAAAGAACACGAAATGCTCGTCGGCACTGTAACCCGCGTCGATCCACGCAATGGTGCAATCTCCCTTCGTATCGGAAGTGGTACCGAATCCACAGAGTCCTATTTGACCCTTGCGGAACAGGTTCACGGCGAAGTATTCAAAGAGGGTGACCGCCTCAAGGTTTATGTCGTTGAAGTGCGCCGTACCAGCCGCGGTCCTCAAATTCAGATCTCCCGTACCCACCCCGGTCTTGTCAAACGCCTCTTCGAATTGGAAGTACCTGAGATTTTTGACGGAACCGTGGAAATCCGTTCCATTGCCCGCGAGGCAGGCAGCCGCTCTAAACTCGCCGTTTGGTCTTCGGACGAAAACGTCGATCCGATCGGTGCCTGTGTCGGTCCCAAAGGCTCTCGTGTCAATAGCGTTGTCGCAGAACTGCGCAACGAAAAAATTGATATTATCAAGTACAGCGACGATCCCGCCACTTATATTGCCGCTGCACTCTCCCCTGCCGATGTCATTTCTGTGACGACACTCGAAGATGGAAAAAGTTGCCGCGTCGTCGTCCCGGACGATCAACTCTCCCTCGCAATCGGCAAAGAAGGACAAAATGCCCGCCTTGCTGCGAAATTAACCGGTTTCAAAATCGACATCAAGTCCGAAAGCGGTGCCGCTATCCTCCTGCGGGAAGAAGCGTCTGCACGTCAGGTGGAAACCGAACGCATCGAAACTGAAACAAGCGAAGCTGCTCCGGAAGAAGCTACTCCGGAAACTGAAACAAGCGAAGTTGCGGTTGAAACACCGGAATCTGCGCTCTCTTAATTGAACCGAAAGAGGTGGTACCGTGCCTAAAAAAATACCCTTACGCCAATGCCTTGGCTGCAGAGAAATGAAACCAAAACCTGATCTCATCCGTGTGGTTCGGTCTACGGACGGTGAAGTCTCCCTTGACTTCCACGGAAAAAAACCCGGACGCGGTGCCTATCTCTGTCCCAATCCCCAATGCTTTCAAAGAATCCGCAAAGGCAGAGCCTTAGAACATGCGTTCTCTTGCGCTGTCCCCGACACCATTTACGATGCCTTAGAACTCCAATTGAAAGGAGACATTTAATTTGGATCGTATCTCCTCCTTTCTGGGTCTTGCTAAAAAAGCAGGAAAAATTGAGATCGGTGAAGAACCCGTTGGCAAAGTCTGCCGCGCCAGAAAAGCATTTCTCGTTGTTCTCGCAAATGACGCCGCTGAGAATACCGTTCGTCGTGCCGCACATTTCGCCGATGCAGGACATATCCTGCAAGTCGTTCTTCCCCTCTCTAAAAATGAACTCGGTCTTGCCTTTGGCAGAACCTCTTGCGCAATGGCAGCTTTAACCGACATCGGCTTCGCCGCCTCTTTGGTCAAAAAGCTCAATCTACTTGATCCGGTCGCTTATGCACCGGCTTGTGAGGTTCTCACCCTCAAGTCCGAAAAATTCATCCAGCGTCAAAAAGAAAAACGAATCCACGAAAAAAAATTGCTGCGCAACTCCATCAAACCTTGGAGTCCAAAACCCGATCCTAAATCAAAATAAGTATCATTTACAAATGGATTTTCCCTTTGTAAAAACCTTCGGAGGTGGCCTATTTGAGTTTAATGAAATATCGTGTCCATGAGCTTGCCAAAGATTTTGGCACAAGCACCAAAGAAATTTCCCAAATTCTTACCACATACCTGACTGCACCTAAAAACCATATGCAGGTACTGGAAGATCAGGAATTGTCTGCTGTATTTGAATATATGACACAACAGCATCCGGTCGAGAGCGTAGAATACGCCGATCTGGTTGCTGCTGAGCCAAAAAAAGTCCCCGCACAACAAGCGGCACCACAACAGCCCACAACACAGCCGTCGACACCACAATCTACAACACCACAGCAAGCCCGTCCCGCCAATCAGCGTTCCGCACAGGGTAAACCCATTGTGCGCTTCAATCCCAACACAAACACCCCATTCACACCGAATACCAACACACAGTTTACACCAAATACCAACACACCCTTTACACCCAAACCCAACACACAGTTTATACCGAACACCAACACGCCGTTTATTCCAAATACGAATACGCCGTTTATCCCCAATACAAATCGCCAAACCCCCGCAAGACCGGCAGATCAAAAACAGGCTACCCCTCTCTTGCAGACACCCACAACGCGTGTCCCGGAAAAAATGACGGTCGATACCCGCAAAGCGGGCAATGTGAACCTCGCCCGTTACGACGAACGCCTGGAAACCCTTGCACCCGACCGCGCACAGCATATGCAAACCGGTAAGCAAAAATTCCAGACGCGAAACACCCAGCGGAGAAGTCCCTCTTTCGGGAGCAAGCGCAAACAGGAAGAACAAGAGAAAATGCGCCGTTTGCAGCTTGAAATTGCGAAAAAAACGCCACTTACTGTCAAAATTCCGGATGAAATCAGCGTGGGTGAACTCGCTTCCCGTATGAAAAAAACGGGTGCAGATGTCGTCCGTCAACTGGTCAAACTCGGCATTATGGCCTCTGTCTCGGAAACCATTGACTATGATACCGCTGCAATTGTCGCACTGGAACTCGGCTGCAAAGTGGAGCGCGAAGTCATTGTGACCATTGAAGAACGTCTCATTAAAAATACCGAGGACAAAGAAGAGGATCTTGTCGCACGCGCACCTGTCGTTGTCGTTATGGGTCACGTCGATCACGGTAAAACTTCCCTGCTTGACCGTATCCGCCGTGCCAATGTTGTCGAGGGAGAAGCGGGCGGTATTACCCAACATATCGGCGCATATCAGACCTCTATCAACGGTTCCCCCATTACCTTCCTTGACACACCCGGCCATGAAGCATTTACTGCGATGCGTGCGCGTGGTGCCATGGTAACCGATATTGCGATTCTTGTCGTCGCGGCAGATGATGGAATTATGCCACAGACCATCGAATCCATCAACCATGCACGCGCCGCCGAGATCCCGATTATCGTCGCAATCAATAAAATGGATAAGCCTGCCGCTAACCCCGATCGCATCAAACAACAACTGACAGAATATGAACTGGTTTCGGAAGAATGGGGCGGGGATACAATTATTTGCCCCATTTCCGCAAAAACCGGCGAGGGTGTCGATCGTCTGTTGGAAATGGTCGCACTATCCGCCGAAGTCCAGGAATTGCGCGCAAACCCCAAACGTGACGCACTTGGTGTCGTCATCGAAGCCCGCCTTGATAAGGGTCGCGGCCCTATCGCAACTCTGCTGGTTCAGAATGGTACGCTTCATCAGGGTGATGTCATTCTTGCCGGTACTTCCGTCGGTCACGTCCGTGCCATGACCGATGCAAAGGGCAATAAAATCGAATGCGCAGGTCCCTCTGTTCCGGTCGAAATTACCGGTATGGGTGAAGTGCCGGGTGCAGGCGATGAATTCCACGTCGTCGATGATGAGCGCATGGCGCGTGAACTCGTCGACCAGCGGAAACATGAGAATAAACTCGCAAGCTCCAGCCCAACACAGAAAGTTACACTCGAAGATCTCTTCTCACAAATTCAGCTCGGTGAACTCAAAGACCTGAACGTCATTGTCAAAGCCGATGTCCAAGGCTCTGCCGAAGCACTCAAAGCCTCTCTTGAAAAACTTTCAAACGAGGAAGTCCGCGTCCGTGTCATCCATTGTGCCGTCGGTGCAATCAATGAATCCGATGTCATGCTCGCCTCTACCTCCAATGCCATTATCGCCGGCTTTAACGTCAGACCGGATGTCAATGCGCGTGATTCCGGCATTCGTATGAGTGTCGATATGCGTATGTATCGCGTCATCTACGACTGCATCAACGAAATCGAATCCGCCATGAAGGGTATGCTGACACCGAAATTCAAGGAAGTGGCGCTCGGTCGTGTCGAAGTCCGTGAAGTATATAAAATCACCGGTGCGGGTATCATTGCCGGATGCTATGTCACAGAAGGTAAAATTACCCGTGCTGCACAGCTCCGCCTTGTTCGTGACGGTATTGTCGTTCATGAGGGCGTGGTTGGTTCACTGCGTCGTTTCAAAGAGGACGTCAAAGAAGTGCCGCAGGGCTACGAATGCGGTGCCAGTATTGAAAAATACAGTGACCTCAAACCGGGCGATATTATTGAAGCGTTCTTGATTGAGCAAATTGAAGTGTAATCACGTGAACAGACTTTATAAACTGGAGGCACTCTATGCCAAACAATCGTATCGGTCGTATCAATGAAGAAATTCAGCGTGAACTCGCATCCCTCATCCGTTCACTCAAAGACCCGCGCGTTCACGGTCTTGTTTCCATCACACACGTCGAAACAACACCGGATTTGCGTTACTCCAAAATTTTTATCAGTATCCTCGATCACACGGACGATACCGAAGTCATGCGCGGCCTAAAATCTGCCGCCGGTTTTCTCCGCCGTGAACTGGGGCATACTTTAACCCTCCGCTATACCCCTGAACTCCTTTTCGTGCGTGACGACTCCATTGACAAAGGAATTCATATTCTTAAACTGATCCACGATTTAGATCAACACTAAATCTATAAAAGAGGTGTTTCGCATGGATGATCGTCAAGCCGCTGACCTCCTTTCCAAACAAGACCATATCTTAATCCTCACGCATCGTCGACCGGATGGCGATACCATCGGCTCTGCGGCCGCTCTGGTACTCGCCCTCCGTCATATTGGGAAAACAGCATACCTCTTCCCCAATCAAGAGGCACATGGCTTGTTCACCCCCTATCTGGAAGGTGTCGTCGCTCCTCCCAATTTTTCGCCAAAGTATCTTGTTTCTGTGGATATCGCCGCAGAGGCACTCTTCCCGCCCGATGCGACTCATTTTTGTGGGAAAATTGACCTCTGTCTGGATCACCACAGTTCAAATGAACACTTTGCCAAAAATTCCTGCCTTGATGCCACCTGCGCCGCCTGCGGAGAATTGATTTATCGGATTGTCTCCCTTTGGGATGCGCTTTCAAAGCCGATTGCCCTGCTCCTCTATATGGCAATTGCAACTGACAGCGGCTGTTTCGTCTATTCCAACACAAGTCCTACCACACATCGCATCGTTGCGGATTTAATGGAATACGGCTTCGATCATCAATGGGTCAATAAACGTCACTTCCGTACGAAATCTTATAAGCGGCTTGCCTTGGAAAGCCTGATTATACAGGGTCTGGAACTGCACGACAATGGAAAACTTGCGATTGCAAGTGTGACACTCGAAATGATGTCCTCTCTTTCGGCAACGGAGGAAGATGCGGAAGATATCTCTTCTTTCATTGGTCAGCTTGCGGGCGTCTCCTATGCCGTCACACTGCGCGAAGTATCCCATGATGAATGCAAGCTTTCTTTGCGTACCGATGCGTCGCTGAATGCTTCTACCGTCTGTATGCTTCTGGGTGGCGGTGGTCATCCGGCGGCGGCAGGCTGTACAGTATACACTCCTGTCGCCGAGGCAAAAGCCGCAATCCTTGCCGCAATCCATCAGGTGAACTCCCATGCTTAACGGAATCTTAATTATCGACAAACCCTCCGATTGGACTTCGCATGATGTCGTCGCGAAACTGCGACATCTACTCCATGAAAAACGGATCGGTCATGCCGGGACACTGGACCCAATGGCAACCGGTGTCCTACCCGTTTTTATCGGACGCGCTACCCGCGCGGTTGCGTTTGCCGCCGAACGAGAAAAAGAATATTTCGCCACCATCCGTCTCGGTATCGTAACCGATACACAAGATATCACAGGTTCGGTTCTGGAATCCTATCCCGTCTCTATCTCAAAAGAACAGGTAGAAGCGGTGCTGGGACAGTTTCGCGGCGAGATTCTCCAAATTCCACCGATGTACTCTGCCATCAAAAGAGATGGGAAAAAATTGTACGAGCTGGCGCGGGCCGGGAAATCCGTATATCGTGAACCGCGTCCGATTACCATTTATGAGCTGGAACTTTTGGATCAACTCTCTGACTGTGACTTTTCTTTCCGCGTCATCTGCTCAAAAGGAACCTATATCCGTACCCTCTGCCATGATATCGGCGCAAGGCTCGGCTGTGGCGGCACACTCCTCGCTTTGCGCCGCTCGCAAGCCGCCGGATTTACGCTGGCACAGTCTGTTACGATGGAACAAGTTTCCAATACTGCGCCAAATTGTCCGCTCTTGCCCATCGAATCCTATTTCTCTGAATATCCCGCGCTGATTGCCCCACAGGAAACGATTCCTAAAATTTTAAACGGTGCATCTTTCCAACTATCCGACACACCCGATGGAACTTACCGCGTTTTTGACGAAGCGGGACACTTCCTTATGTTGGGTAAAGCGGAAAACGGCTTGTTATGCACTGTCAAAAGCTTTTTCGAGGTGTAATGATTTGAAAAAACGTGTCATCGCGCTCGGCTTCTTCGACGGCGTTCATATCGGTCATGCCGCACTTCTGCGCCGTGTCACAGAAATCGCTGCCGAAAAAAATGCCACTCCTGCCGCCTTTACCTTTGACCCGCATCCCGAAGTCATTATTTTCGGGAAACCTGTTCCCCTTTTGACTTCACCCGCTGACCGTGCCGATTTAATGCATCGCTATTATGGCATTGAAGATGTAATTGTCTCTCAGTTCGATCAAAAAATGATGAAGCAGCCCTGGCAGTCCTTTATTGAGGATACCCTCATTCATGAATTGGGTGCTGTTCATCTCGTCGCCGGTCATGACTTTCATTTTGGCTACAAAGGCGAGGGAAATCCGCGTCGCCTGATGGAAAAATGTGCGGAACTTGGCGTTGGCTGCGATATTATCCCAAAAGTGGAACAGGAAGGCATCACTGTCTCCTCTACCTATATTCGTACTTTGATCGCCCAAGGAGAAATCGAATCCGCCAACTCCTTCTTAGGCCACCCCTACACCATCAGTGATACCGTTTCACACGGTAAAAAACTCGGTTCCACACTGGGCTTCCCAACGGTGAACCTGCGCCTTGCCAACCATGTCCTTGCACCTGCACATGGCGTCTATGCAACGCGCGTTTGGTTCGAAAACGGTGACTCCGAAATTGCCGTCACCAATGTCGGAACAAGACCAACCATCGACGATGGCGAAGCCGTGACAGTGGAGGGATTCATTCTGGATTATTCCGGGGATCTCTATGGTCAGCATATCCGAATGGAATTTTTTAAATTTCTCCGGGAAGAGAGAAAGTTCCCTTCTTTGGATGCACTCCGTGACGAAGTGATGCGCAACGCCGAACAAACACGCGATTACTTTGCAGCTCACCCACTTTAATACGCAATGAATCACTGATTTGATTCCGATACACTTCGCTGTGTGTACCGGAATCAAATCAGTGATTCCTATTTGCGCCTCAACTGACCAAATTATTAGTCGGAACTTTCATTGTCAGACTCGCTATGTGGTTCTACTGTCTTTGAAAATGCAAACAACTGTTTCGAATACAGACTGCTATATCCCGATGCCAAAAAGCTCGCCGACACGGCTAGCAAAAAGCCAACCGGTATATTAAATCCAAACACCTCAAATGCGAGACATAAAGAAGCAAGTGGACAATTTGTGACACTACAAAACAAAGAAATCATACCAATTGCCGCAGCCAATTCGGGCGCAATACCAAAAAGGGGTCCCGCAACACAACCAAAGGTCGCGCCAATTGCAAACACCGGTACGATTTCTCCACCCTTATACCCTGCACCCAAAGTCACCGCCGTAAATAGCAGTTTGAGGACAAAGGCACCCATTGGTGCGCTTCCTTTCAAAACCGCCTCCTCCAATAAGCTCTGCCCCGTACCAAGATACGCATGATCTTGTATGAGTGCCGTGGCCAGCACGACAGTACAACCACCAACCACCACACGCAAATATTCATTTGTAAACAGTTTCCGCATATACACTTCTGTTTTTCGGAACACAAAACACACAATAATACCAAGCCATGCACAAAACATCGCAAGTACTAAGATTTTAACGTATAGCAAGGGAGATCCAACCGTCGGCGTAAAATAAAGCCGCTCCGCTTGTGTTCCAAAAAGAGCGGAAATACTGCCCGCCGTAATAGCCGAGACAACACAAGGGAAAAATGCACTCATACTCAGTATGCCTACACAAGAGATTTCAAGTGCCAAAATCACCGCCGAAATTTGTGTCCCAAAAACACCCGCAAAGCCCGCACTCATACCACATAAAACGGCAATCTCTGCCAAATGTGCATCTAGGTGAAGTCTCCGACTCAGCCATGTGCCAAGCGAACCGCCCATTTGTAAGGCCGCTCCCTCACGCCCCGCCGAACCACCAAACAAATGCGTTAAAATCGTCGAAATGAAAATCAGAGGTGCCAAACGCTGTGGTACTTTCCCCTCACCCCGCGCACCTATAATCACAAGATTTGTGCCACCTACCGCCTTACTGCCCGCACGGCGATACAGCCAAACAATGAAAAGACCGATCATTGGTAAAAAATATACAATGATCGGAACCGTATCCCGCGTGATCGCCGCCCATTTCAGTGCCGCGACAAAAAGACCGCCGACGATACCCACAAGCGCACCGATCGAAAGTCCAAGTAAAATCCCTTTCCCTTCCAAAATTGCGGTCTGTTTTCCCAGAACCCACTCCGTATTTGCTACGATTCGTTTCGGCATCGTTTCACCCCTTTCTGTAACTTTGCATTCATTTTATCACATTTCTGCTTTTTTACAAGTGATCTTTCCCTTGTCGTATCCTCTCATTTCATGGTATGATATCAAAAACAAAACGTTTGAGGTGACTCTTTTGGTAAAAATCGGTTCCGTTGCCATTGACTCTAAACTGGTGCTTGCACCTATGGCCGGTGTAACAGATCTTGCATTTCGTACGATCTGCCGCGAACTCGGTGCTGGCTATACAGTGAGTGAAATGGTCAGTGCAAAAGCACTCTGCTATCAAGATAAAAAATCCCTCCCTCTATTAAAACTCGGTGATCATGAACAGCCTGCCGGTGTCCAAATTTTTGGCAGTGACCCCAACTGTATGCAAGAAGCCGCTGCCATTGCCGCCGAAGTCTCCGGTGCAGATATCATTGATATTAACATGGGCTGCCCTGTTCCAAAAGTCGCAAACAGCGGGGATGGTTCCGGCCTGCTCCGTAATCTCGATCAGGCTTGTCGTGTCGCAGAGGCAGTGATCAAAGGAGCCGGCGGCCTGCCGGTCACCGTCAAAATGCGACTTGGCTGGGACAAAGGCAGTATC
>JAVVSI010000005.1:9999-17203 GCA_036654315.1 Evtepia sp.
GTATCGTTTGCGTCGAACTTGCTCAGTTATTGGAATCCGTCGGGGTCTCCGCACTCGCGCTACATGGTCGTACCAAAACACAGATGTATGGCGGTACCGCAAACTGGGATTATATTCGTATGGTGAAACAAGCCGTTCATATTCCGGTTATGGCAAACGGTGACGTTTTTTGCGGTGCCGATGCAGAACGCATTTTGCGTTACACCGGCGCGGATTTAATCATGATCGGACGCGGTGTCTTTGGAAATCCTTGGATTTTCTCCGATTGCGCCGCCGCACTGGAACAACGCGAATTTGTCTTGCCCCCACTCGCGGAACGCTGTGATGTCGCTGTGCGGCAGTTTGAGCTGGCCGCTGAACATAAAGGCGAAAAAATCGCCTGCCTGGAAGCCCGCCGCCATTATGCATGGTATCTCAAGGGGATCCCATATGCTTCGTATTGGAAAGAACAAATTTGTCAGATTACGACCTTAGAAGATGTTTACCGGATCACTGCCGGGATTAAACGCGAATTGCATTAGCTCATTCCGACTGTTAGGAGGTGAGTCTGTGTCCGATGATGATTTGATATCCGCCGCAAAAAATGGCGATCAAGATGCCTTTGCCCATCTTGTCACCCAATACGAAAAGCGCATCTATAACCTCACGTTCCGTATGACGGGCAATCGCGAGGATGCCGAAGAACTCACCCAAACCGCCTTTTTAAATGCTTGGCGCGGATTGCCGCGATTCCAAGGCGATTCCAGCTTCGCGACTTGGCTCTATCGTCTTGCCACCAATTGCTCCATTGATTTCCTCCGCCGTCAGAAACGTCGTAAAAATCCGGACTGCCTTGTCTCGCTTGACGAAAGCGAAACACAGTTCCCGGATCTCCGCTATGCCCCGGAAGAAATGGCACTACAGGATGAATTGCGGACACATATCTTTGCAGGGCTGAATACCCTCACGCCCGAACATCGCCGGATTTTACAGCTCCGTGAACTGGATGACCTCTCCTATCAGGAAATTGCAGACCTCCTCTCTTTGGAAATCGGTACTGTGAAATCACGGCTTGCCCGCGCGAGACTGTCTCTCCGCCGCTTTCTTCTCGCAGAGGGGAACTTTTCCGAACTCTTTGCGTCAAACGAAATAGAACCAAAGGGAGGCGATCTGCCATGACGACTTGCTCCGATTGTGAGCTTCTCATCAGTGCCGAGCTGGATGACGAACTCACGGCAGAAGAACGCAATATGCTATTATCCCACCTTGAATATTGCCCCACTTGTCGCGCACTCCGTCAGGATTTGCGTGCTATTTTTGTACAAACCCATTCTCTCCAAGTCCAGCCACCACCGGATCTCACCGCACATCTTATGCTTCCGCCAAGACACAAAAAACCTTGGCGTACCCTTTGCGCACTTGCCGCTATGCTCTGTTTGTGTATCATCGGCCTCGCCCACTTTCTCCCCCCACCCAAGCAAGCGGACTATGCGCTGCGTTCCACCGAATTTGCCACAGAAAATTTCGCCCCCCAAACTGCACGCAATCCGATTCGTGCTTACAGTATGGTATTTGACCTCTACAAAAATTCTGACCCGCTCCTCCCCACAGAAGCCGCCGAAAAGGTCGCCGCATTTTGTGGCGTGAATGTGGACGACTTGACCTTCCTTGGCCTAACTCCAAAACGAGATGCCTACCTCTTCTCCCTCTGCCACGAAACCGATCACAGCTCTTATTTTACCGTCTCAAATGGGGTCGTAACCCCACTTTCTACTGCGCCTAAGGTCGCTGTCGCAATGAAATAAACGTCTGTTTTCTCCTTTTTCTCTGTTTTTACTAGTTTTATAGATTTTTATGTTGTCAACATCTCTACTTTGTTGTATACTGAGTGCATTGCAACTTGTTTTCAAAGCCAACTAAGGGCGCGTACGCTCTATGAATAAGAAGGAGAGACAATCGTTATGAGCTATTCCGCACAAAATATTCGCAATATCTGCCTACTTGGACACAGCGGCAACGGCAAAACCTCTCTGGTTGAAAGTATGCTTTATTTTACCGGCGCAATTGATCGCCAGGGTAAACCCGCAGATGGTAACACGGTCTGTGACTACGATCCCGAGGAAATCAAACGTCAGGCTACGCTTTCCCTCACTGTGGCACCTGTCGAATATGCCGGTCATAAAATCAATGTTTTGGATACGCCCGGTAACTTCGATTTTGCCGGTGACGTGATGGAAGCACTCCGTGTTGTAGGCGCTGCCGTAATCGTATGTTCCGCAAAAAGTAGTATGAGCGTCGGTGCCGAAAAAGCATGGAAATATTGTGAATCAAACAAACTTCCACGTATTCTTTATATCTCTAAAACCGATGAAGAAAATAGTGACTACAACGCCGCTTTCGATACACTTCGGGAACGCTTTGGAAAAAATATCGCACCCGTTATCGCACCCATTTGGGACAAAGATAAAAAAGTAACCGGTATCATCGACGTACTCCATAAACGTGCCTACGAACTCCAAGACGGCAAACGCGTTGAATGTGAGATCCCACCGGAAAAGAAAAGCGTTGTCGATGAACTCTACGAATCCCTCAAAGAATCCGTCGCGGAAACTTCTGAGGAACTGATGGATAAATACTTCGCAGGTGAGGAATTCACCTATGCAGAAATGATCAATGGTCTACGCTCCGGCGTACGTGACCGTTCCCTTTATCCCGTTGTCTGCGGTAGCGCAATCACCAATCTCGGCACACAAATGCTACTCGACACCATCGTCAACCTCCTCCCGAACCCCTTAGAGGGCAGACCGGAAAATGGTACGGATACCAATGGAGAACCCATTGAATTTGTGCTTTCCTCCGGTGCAGTCCCCTGCGCCTTCGTCTTTAATACCGTCTCCGACCAATATGGTAAATTCTCCTTTGTCAAGGTTGTCTCCGGCTCCCTCACCTCCGATATGACGCTTGTCAATGCCCGTACCGGCCAAAATGAAAAAATCGGTCGCTTGTTTATTATGCGTGGTAAAAAATCTGAGGAAACCAAAGAACTCGTCTGCGGTGATATCGGGGCAATTGCCAAAATGGATCGTCTCAAAACCGGCGATACACTCTGTGATAGCCGTAAAGTTGTCAATTTAGAGGGCGTGAACTTTGCAGAACCCTGCTACTCCGTTGCTTTTGTACCCAAAACCCGCGGACAAGAAGATAAGGTCGGCGCGGGTCTCATTCGTCTGAACGAAGAAGATCCCTCCTTCTCTATCACAAACAACGCGGAGACGCATCAGCTCGTCGTAAACGGAACCGGAGATATGCAGATGGACGTTTTGGTCTCCCGTCTCAAGAGCCGCTTCAACGTCGATACGGAACTGCACCCTGCACGCGTTCCTTACCGCGAAAAGATCAGAAAAACGGTCGAAGCGCATGGTCGCCACAAAAAGCAATCCGGCGGCAGTGGTCAATTCGGTGATGTCTGGGTACGCTTCGAGCCACAGGACGAATCCGACGAGATGATCTTCAAAGAGGCTGTGTTCGGTGGCAGTGTGCCGAAAAACTTCTACCCCGCTGTGGAAAAGGGTCTGCGGGATTCCGTCCAAAAAGGTGTACTCGCCGGTTATCCGCTCGTCGGACTCAAGGCAACACTCTACGACGGCTCCTATCACCCCGTTGACTCCAATGAAATGGCATTCCGTACCGCCGCGCAAGTCGCATACAAAGAGGGGATTCCCAATGCAAGCCCCACCATCTTGGAACCCATCGGAACCTTGAACGTAACAATTCCCGATCACTATTTGGGCGATGTCATGGGCGACCTCAATAAACGTCGTGGCCGTGTCATGGGTATGACCCCCACCGACGACGGTGATCAAATCCTAGAGGCAGAAGTTCCTATGGCAGAAATGACTTCCTATGCCATTGATCTGCGTTCCCTGACACAAAGCAGAGGTTCTTTTACCTTCCACTTCGTCCGCTATGAAGAGGCACCCGCCTCCGCACAACAAAAAGCAATTGACGATGCAAAGGCAATCTTGGCCGAAGAATGATCAAAAACCCGGTGTTCGCGTGATGCGAACACCGGGTTTTTAAATAGGTCAGTCCGGAAACTGCTTTCATTCTTTGGGGATCGGCTGACACCCGCCCGTCACACAATTCATCTGATACGCTCCGCTATTGGTTTGGATATACCATACCGGCGTCAATGTCGTCGCCAGGGACAAGTTTGTATGATACGCATAACCGGGGATGATGGAGACAATCGTTGTCTCGTCCGCGACACTTTCCATAAAACGCAACAGTAAAGTCTCTGCCTGCAAGGCGCGATCCTGTCCCTGCTCCGTTTCACCAAAGAGACACCAACCACGCACTTTATAAAGCAATCCATCCCGATATTCCACTGTCGCGTCACAGGAAAAAACAGGCAAGTCCTCATAGAGTTGTCGAAGCGTCACGATATCCTGTTCTATCCCGATCACTTCGCTCTCTATCCCTAATTTTTTCAAAAATGACATGGCGTGTTCTTCCTTGTCCTTACCGTCTATCGGAAGTCCGGCAGAAAATGCAATCTGAAATTCACCGGTTCGGAAAAATTGTACGCATCCGCTTTCCCCCTCATACTCCGATACGATCCCCGACGCATGCGCGTTTACTTTTCCCAAGACTGCGGCTGCAAAGATTTCTTCGGACGCTTGCTTTTTCGCGAGTCGCTTCGGCTGTGCCTGATTGTCCCATGGGATCATCGTCTCTGTTACGGTGATCCCATTTTTTTGCAAAATATGGATCACACTCTCACGCGCATCAGATTCATACATCGCGCTTCTACTCTCCTGAAACAATACCAAAAATAAAAGACCCAAATTCAACAGGAGAAGCAACAGTATCATAATGTTTTTCAGCTTCGACCACTCCACACCGCACTTCCCCTTTCTGAAAGACGTCCCCCTCATCCATCGTCATGCGCCATCCAGTCGGCAGCAATGGGACCATCTCCGTCATCTTGATAACACAGGCTGAGTTCTTTCCCAGTCTGACCGATTGCTTTCATTGCCGCGTTCGCCTGCACCTCAGGCAGAATCACAGAACTTGTCTCCAAACTCGCATAGTGTCGTACATGAATGGTAAATTCGGAAAGTCTGCCATTGCGGAATACAAAACGCGCCGCATCATTTAAGTCAGCCCGACGGACACGCGCACCATGCAGTAAATAACCATAACTCAATACTGTCTCGCCCTTATCATTCGCCGTCTCAGCGGCAATACGATACAAGCGTGCATCTCCACACCACTCTGCTACAACAGCAGTTAAAATACCTTTTGCGATTTCAGATTCTGAATGACCCGGATAGCGTGAATTCTCCGCTTCATCGGCATGAAATTTCAGTGTACCGTCATTCAAAATACGCAGTGTATCCCCGCCCTCACGCACCACCAAACCATCTGCGGCCTGATAATACGCAGCGGCCTGTGGATGAAACGACAGCGTATGCAACAAGTCAGATTGCTGTATATCATTCAGATCCGAAAGCGGGTTACTCGCCTGATAGAGCGGCAAACTCGGCAGATTCGAAATCATAACATAAGGTGCAAGCGATCCGTACAACTCCGGATTTTCAAAGGCAAATACCGCGCCATTCGTCTCATAAGTTGCCGCGATTTCTTCCACTTTTTCTCCCATATTGGGTACATCGTGCGCGTAATAGCCATTTTTCGTGCGGTAATAGAGCCGCCCACCCGCCTCTGAGGTCAAAATCAAATGCCTTGCTTCTCCATTCAACTGCTTATTCGGTACACCACCACTGAGCCATGCCGATAACTCAGGAAGCGAAGCTGCCGTAAAAAATTCGTAATAGATCAGCGCATTTTCGCCTTCCAGTACCTGCTGCCACTGCATCTCTGTCACCGTATTCACCTGCCTTGCAGATCCCAAGGCCTCACCCAATATCACGCCCAATTTTGTCTCAAATAAGAGATCCAATTGGTCACTATCATACTGGATACCATAACGTCCCATCTCATTTTGAACCGCCATTCTCAAGGGTTGCAAGGTGGATATTTGTTGTTCTATAGGCTCTTTCACCGACTCAGATCCACTGTCCAACTGACGGATTGTTTGAAAGCCGTCATACAACTGTGAACGACCAACGAGGTAAATTGCCGACATAATCAGTGCGACTATCAGGCAATTTTTCCAAAATTCACGCTGTTTCATTGCTTGTCCCCTTTAACGGCAACTCCATCCGCACGGTAATCCCGGGACCATCCCGCTCTACCAGACACAACATACCATGATGTCGATCTACGATCTCTTTTGCGATAGACAAGCCCAGTCCCGTTCCGCCCGATTCCCGCGAGCGCGCTTTATCCACGCGATAAAATCGCTCAAAAATCCGCCCGCGATCTTCTTTTGGAATCCCGATCCCGTTATCCCTGACCTCCATCCAGACCAGATCAGTCCCTTTCCCTGCTGCAATGACAATCTCTCCATGATCAGGAGTATATTTGATTGCATTGGAAACAATATTCATCATAACCTGTAAAATACGCTCCCGATCCGCGCAAATTTCGGGCAAGGGTTCCTCTATACGCAATGTAAAATCATGACCATGCCGCCTTGCTTCCAACAAAAAGGCGCGATGTAAATCTTCTAAAATAGATTCAAAGGGAAATTCGGTGAAGCTCATCTCGCCATGTCCCGAATCGAAACGAGATAAGGTCAACAAATCCTGCACAATCCGCGTCATACGATCACTTTCATTCAAAATGACACTCAAAAAATTCTGTTCGGTTTCCTCCGGCAGACCCGGATTATCTGCCAGTGTTTCCGCATAGCTCCGAATATTTGTGAGTGGTGTGCGCAATTCGTGTGAGACATTCGCCACAAATTCGCGGCGTAATTCTTCTGTCTTGGTCTGTTGCGTGATATCATGAATCACAACCAAAATACCGACTTGCTTTTCGCGGTTAAACGGCGCAAGCAATAGGAGCAAATGCCGATCATCTCGCCGCATCTCCCCCTCTATACAGTCCTGTTCCGAAGCCATAACCTCGTTGAGAGGGACGATTTTGGAAAATAAAGTGTCGTATTTCACCGCGCCACCAATTGGAATTGCCTTTGCTAACATCTCTTCCGCTGCCGGGTTTGAGTGGATCACTTCGCCCTGTGGGTCAAATGCTACTACACCATCTGTCATGTGCAAAAACAACGTACCTAATTTTGTCCGTTCATTTTCCACTT
>JAVVSI010000006.1:0-17037 GCA_036654315.1 Evtepia sp.
CCGCCGCCGCCTTAGACGACCCCATGCCCCCCGCTCAGAAACACCAAAATTTTGAACGCCTTCTCCAGCTTCAAAATAACATCTCGGCGGAACGTCACCATGCCTACCTTGGCAAAACCTTGCCCTGTCTCGTGGACGGTCTTGCAACAGATGGTGTCGGCTTATCCGCACGCACCCCCGGCGGTAGGCTTGTCCATCTACGAGATGCCGATCCCTCCCTGATTGGACGCGTCCTACCCATCACCATCACCGACGCATCCAGTTGGTCGCTTTTCGGAAAAGAGGACTTTTGACAATGTCTGAACCAACACCCATGATGAAGCAATACCTTGCACTCAAAGAAAAACACAAAGATTGCCTTTTGTTTTTTCGATTAGGCGACTTTTATGAGATGTTTGCGGAAGATGCCATCACAGCCTCCGAAGAACTCAATTTGACGCTTACCTCCCGTGATCGCGGAAAACCCCAAGAAGAACGCACACCCATGTGCGGCGTTCCCTACCATGCCGCCGAATCCTATATTGGCCGACTCATCGCACGCGGCTATCGTGTCGCGATCTGCGAACAAACAGAAGATCCCGCACTTGCCAAAGGTCTTGTAGACCGCGAAGTGGTTCGTATCGTCACGCCCGGTGCCGTCATGGAATCCTCTATGCTGGATGAGACGAAAAATAACTACATCGTCGGGATTCATGTCAGTGATGCAGGCGCGGGACTTTGCTTTTCCGACCTCTCTACCGGTGAACTCTTTTTGACCGCAATTTCAGGCAACTGGCAAGACCACGCCATCAATGAACTCTCCCGCTTTTCTCCCAAAGAAGCGGTCTTATCCGAGTTTGCCCTCACACCTAAGATCAGCGCATTTTTGAAAGATTCTCTCAACTGCTGTTTCGTCCTTGCCGACGAAGCACAGTTCTCTTCCGACGAAACCCTTGCACTTGCAAAAAAACAATTCCCGGATACCACAGCAGGCGACGAAGCAAGCTATGCCTTGGGTGGACTCCTCAGCTATCTTTACCAAACCCAGAAAACAAATCTATCTCACCTACGCACCCTCCACTACTACGCTTCTGGTGAATACATGGAGCTTGACCCTGCCGCGCGCCGCAATCTTGAATTAACCGGTAGTTTACGCAACAACGAAAAACGCGGCAGTTTACTCTGGGTTCTGGATCACACCGGAACTTCTATGGGCAGCAGACTCCTACGCGGCTGGTTGGAACGTCCGCTTCTTTCTCCCCGTACCATTGCCGAACGACAAAATGGGGTACGCGAATTTGTCGACACGCCCATCCTGCGCGCGGAAAGCATTCACGCCCTACGCGGTATCCCCGATCTGGAACGTCTCATCGGACGTATCGTCTACGGCGTTTCCGGCGCGCGCGACCTCTCTGCACTCGCCGGTGGACTCTTGCAAATCCCAAACGTCAAGGAATTACTCGCCCCCTGTTCTGCCGACCTGTTGCGCAAACTCCACGATGACCTCGACTGTCTCCCCGATCTCTGTGATCTCATTTCCCGGGGAATCGCCGACGATCCCCCCGTCTCTGTGCGGGAAGGTGGCATGATCCGTGCGGGGTATAACCCCGATGTCGATCACCTACGCGATATCTTAGCACACAGCCGTGAAATGATCGCAGCCGTAGAGACACGGGAAAAAGAAAAAACAGGCATTAAATCCCTTAAAATCGGTTATAACAAAGTGTTTGGCTACTATCTCGAAATTTCAAAATCATACTACGATCAAGTACCGACCTCCTATATCCGCAAACAAACTCTTTCAAATTGCGAGCGATATATTACCCAGGAATTAAAAGATCTTGAGCATACGATCCTGTCCGCAAAAGACCGCTTGACGGATCTGGAATATCAACTCTTCTGTACGCTCCGTGAACAAGCCGCCACCGCAGTCACGCGGATTCAAGGAACCGCCGCCGCCATTGCGCAACTCGATGTACTCACTTGCTTCGCTGCCGTTGCCGTTGCCAATCATTACTGTATGCCGGAAGTCGATCTCTCAGACCACCTCGATATCCGAGAAGGACGTCATCCTGTCGTTGAAAAAATGCTCAAGGATTCCCTCTTTGTTCCCAACGACACGTCTATGGATTCCTCTCACCATTTTGCCTCCATTATCACAGGACCCAATATGGCAGGTAAATCCACCTATATGCGTCAGGTTGCACTGATCGTTTTGATGGCACAAATCGGCTCCTTTGTTCCCGCAACCTCTGCCCGCATTGGAATCATTGACCGCGTCTTTACCAGAATCGGTGCCTCAGACGATCTCGCCGGTGGGCAGTCTACCTTCATGGTCGAGATGACAGAGGTCGCGGCACTCCTCCAAAACGCCACAGCAAAAAGTCTCCTGATCTTGGACGAAATCGGTCGCGGCACTTCTACCTATGATGGCATGAGTATCGCACGCGCCGTACTCGACGCCTGCGCCGACCGCAAACGACTCGGTGCAAAAACGCTATTCGCAACGCACTATCATGAACTGACCTGTCTGGAGGGTTTATTACCCGGGGTACTCAATTTTCATATCGCCGCTAAAAAACGGAACGGAGACGTCGTGTTCCTACGCAAAATTTTGCCCGGCGGGGCAGATCAAAGCTATGGCATTGAAGTGGCAAAGCTTGCCGGTGTTCCCGCACCCGTGATTCGGCGCGCACGCAAGATCCTTGCCGAACTCGAAGCGGGAGAGCATGGAACACCGCAGTTTGCGTCGGACTCCGATCAAGTCTCTTTCCTCCAAATCGGAGAACGTGAAGTCTTGGCTCAATTGCGTGAACTTGTCCCGGAATCTTTAACACCCATGGAGGCCATCAACTTATTGTATGAATTCAAGCAGAAGTTACAAGTCTAACTGCCAAAACAATCAAACAAGCGTAAGATGGCAGGGAAAGGAATTTTTGCAATGCCTATTCAAGTACTCGACACGCACGTTGCCGATCTGATCGCCGCCGGGGAAGTCGTCGAACGACCTGCATCCGTTGTGAAAGAATTGATCGAAAATGCACTGGATGCCGCTGCCACCCAACTGACCATTGAAATATCCCACGGCGGTATGTCAATGATTCGCGTCACCGACAACGGCAGCGGGATTCCTTTCGAAGAAGCCGAAACCGCATTCCTCCGCCACGCAACCAGCAAACTGCATACAGCCGGTGATTTGGAAGCCATCGGTACCTTGGGATTTCGCGGCGAAGCACTGGCCGCCATTGCCGCCGTCTCCCGCCTTACACTCTTTTCAAGAACCCCCAATGCACCCTTTGGCGTCAGTCTCTCCATCGACGGTGGCATTGTGACTGCAAAAGAGGAAGCGGGCTGCCCTTTCGGTACAACCATTGTCATCCGCGACCTCTTTTTTAATACCCCCGCCCGTCTCAAATTTATGAAACGCGATGCCTCCGAAGGTGCCGCTGTCTTTGCGGCCGTGCAGCGACTCGCACTCTCTCAGCCGGAAGTATCCATTCAGTTTTTCCGCGACGGAACCCAAGAGTTACTCACACCCGGCGATGGGAAACTCGCCTCTGCCCTCTACAGCGTTCTGGGTCGCGATTTGGCTTTGGGTTTTGTCCCCGCCGAGGGTTCGGGGGAGGATATCCAAGTCTCCGGCTTCGTCTCCATGCCAACCTGCTGTCGCGGAACACGCGGCTATCAGCATTTTTTTGTCAACGGCAGACAGATCCGCTCCCGCCTTTTAACCGCTGCCCTAGAAGAGGCCTATCGCAATCAAAAAATGGTGGGACGATTCCCCGGCTGTGTACTCCACGTCACCATGAAAAAAAACGCGCTCGACGTCAACGTCCACCCCGCAAAAACAGAGGTCAAGTTTTTAAGCGATAAAAAAGTTTTTTCCGCAGTGCATTATACCGTTCTGTCCGCTTTGGGTGCAAAAATTCCACGCCCCACACTGGACTTGACACCCCCTACCGTCTCGTCAAACGATAGCAAGATCCGTCTTGAAATGCCACCGTCCACGCCTGCCCCGAAATTTCCAGTACCAACGCAACAAACCACAATCGTCTCAACACCCCCTGCCGCGCGCGCAGCACCCCCCGCCTCCCCGCCGACACACGAACAACCACTGACTCGCGAACCACTGACTACGCAGGCTGTCGACTTTCGTATGGTGGGTGAGGTTTTCAAGACTTACATTGTCGTCGAACAAAACGATGCTATCTTCTTCATTGACAAACACGCCGCACATGAGCGCATTCAATTCGACCGTATGAAATCTGAGGCCTATCAGCCGATGTCTCAAGAACTTTTAGCACCCTTGGTCTTTACCCCAAGTCCGGAGGAGTGTACCGCCCTTTTGGATCAGATTCCCTTATTATCCACCTTCGGTTTTGTTGTGGAGGACTTCGGCGGCGGCGCACTGATGGTACGCGCACTTCCCTTTGACCTCGCTCCCCAAAATGCCGAATCTGCTTTGTGCGAACTGGCGGCGGAATTGCTGACAGGGGAACCCCCTACAGCAAGTACAGCGCGTGACGCACTCCTTCATACGATGGCATGCAAGGCCGCAATCCGAGGCGGTGAAACATCATCCAAAGAAGAATTGTTGGAACTCGCGGCCGCCGTCATGTCCGATGCCGTACGTTATTGCCCGCACGGCAGACCCGTCGCAACAAAACTCACACGCAGTCAATTGGAAAAACAGTTCAAACGCACATAACACAGTGCAGGGAAAGGAGTTGTTGCTATGCCACCTCACGTTGTTGTCATCTGTGGTCCCACTGCCTCCGGAAAAACCCGCCTTGGCATTGCGCTTTGTTCTCTTCTCAATGGCGAAGTCGTATCTGCCGACTCTATGCAAATTTATCGTGATATGAACATCGGTACCGCAAAACCATCCAAAGAAGAGATGCGCGGAATCCCTCATCACATGATTGATATCGTCGATCCGGATGAAAACTACAGCGTCGCACGCTATGTACAGGATGCAACCCGTGCCACCGACGATATTTTGGCGCGTAATAAAATTCCATTTATCGTTGGCGGAACCGGTCTTTATATCGACGCACTCTGTAACGGTCATGGTTTTTTAAGCTTTGATCCCAATACCCGCCTGCAATTACAGGAACGCGCCCGCAATCAGGGAATCCAGCTACTTTGGACAGAGCTTTCCCAGATTGATCCCGAAGCAGCCGCAAGACTACACAGCAATGACGAAAAACGAATTTTACGCGCACTGGAAGTGTTTTATGAGACAGGGAAAACAATCACCGCCCACAACCGTGAAACACAACTCCTTCCACCACGTTATCAAAGCACTGTAATCTCTCTGCAATTCGCGGAGCGCAGACAACAAAATGAACAAATTAACAGACGCGTCGATGAGATGATGAGAAATGGCTTTCAAGAGGAAGTCCGATCGCTCCTCAAGCGCGGGATTCGAGCCGATGCCACCGCCATGCAGGCAATTGGCTACCGTGAACTCGCAACTGTCCTCCTTTCCGGGGCCGACCTCACAGCGGCGACAGAAGAGATCAAACTCCACTCCCGACAATATGCAAAAAGACAATTAACCTGGTTTCGCCGCAATGCAAATGCGCATCGGATTCTATGGGGCGATCAACCTGATTTTTCCACCGCATTGCAAGATTCGGCAAATTTTATTGCCCTTGCCGGGTTAGGATAGATGCATTCCTCTATAGAAAGAAAGGAGTGCATCCATTATGCAAACAACAAAATCGAATTTACAGGATATTCTTTTGACGAAATTGCGAAAAAATCACACAACTGTCACTCTCTTCCTCATGAATGGGTTCCAATTACATGGACACATTGATGGGTTTGACTCTTTTGTGGTATTTGTCCTCAGCGACGGCAAGCAGCAGATGGTATATAAACACGCCATCTCCACCATCGTCCCGGAGCGCGTGATTTCCTTGGAGGATATCTGATAAAGGAACGGACGTATGAAGCAGGGAACACTTATTACCAAAGCCGTTATTGCTCTGATCTTTTTGGCGATCATCGCTTATATCGGCTTTTCCGCCTTTCACGGCGTTTTTAATCCTTTCGAAACAGTGCGCGTCTACACCGGTACGATTGAGGACACACAGACACTGAATGGCTGGATCGTACGCGACGAGCTTGTACTTCCCAGCGTTGAGGGCCTTGTCAATCTACGCGCAACCGAAAATGAAAAATTGGCCAAAGGTCAGGTCATTGCCCTAACCTACCGGGACGAGCTTTCCATGGGGAGTCAAGAAAATACGCGGACTCTCACAAATCAGCTCTCATCGCTCAATTACGCACTCGCCGACAATTCACCCAGCGGAACTGTTTTGGAAGAACAATTACAGGCCGGTATGTGTTCCCTGCGCTCTGCCGCAGGTGATTATGAATCTCTTATTGACGACGCTGCCGCTTTCAAGGGGCTGATCTTGCGTCGTGAATATCTATATGCCCCCGATGTCGCCACCGCAATGGGTCTTGCATCCATTTCGCTGGGTGAGTCATTGACCGCATTGCAAAATAGCGTACACTCCTCCTCCTCCAATGCCGTCTATGCCAGCCAATCAGGCGTTTTTTCAACCCGATTAGATGGATTTGAGTCCGTCTTTACTTCGCAATCCATTTCTCCCGTTTCCGTCTCTAAACTCAAAAACCTCGCCGCGCAACACACACAGTCACTATCCTCCGTCGGTAAACTCGTCACTTCTTCGCAGTGGTACTACGCCGCTATTCTGGAAGCGGAACACGCAAACCGTTTCGCGGTCGGCACTGAGGTTTCACTTCGCTTTGCATCGGTCACCACACCCATTACTATGAATGTGACCGAAATCAGCGCGATTGAAGATGGTTCCGTTGCCATTCTTTTCTCCGGGAACCGCGCCCTCTCCGATGTCATCGGTCTGCGCGCACAATCCGCAGAAGCTGTTTTTCGCCAAAATACCGGAATCCGTGTCCCAAAACAAGCGGTCCGTGTCTTGGAGGACAACGCCGTCGGCGTCTACACCGTCACCGGCTATACCGCCGAATTCAAACCGGTTTCTATCCTCGCTGAAAGTGAAGATTTTTATCTGCTCGCCGCAAATCCCAAAAATGCAGACGACAAACGCATCCTCCGCCCGGGCGACGAGGTCATCCTCGCCACCACTGACTTATATGATGGAAAGGTTGTTCGATAAATTATGGAAAAACAAATCGCACTCGTTCTTGAGAACATTGCCAAAGCTGCCACAGCAAACGGCAGACTGCCGGAAGCCATTACCCTTGTTGCCGCAACCAAAACCCAAACTTCAGATACCATCCGCGCCGCAATCGCCGCCGGTATCAAGGTCTGTGGCGAAAATCGAGTCCAAGAATTACAGGCACATCTCGACGACCACGCCTATGAAGGCGCTGCGGTACACTTCATCGGTCATTTACAAACCAACAAGGTCAAACAAGTCGTTGGTCATGTCGATCTCATCGAATCCGTCGACTCACAAAAACTCTTAAATGCCATTGATGCCCAAGCAGAAAAAATGGCGATCGTCCAAGATGTCCTCCTTGAAGTCAATATCGCTTCGGAAGAAAACAAGGGCGGCGCAGCACCAAATAACGTCCTCCCACTCGCCCAATATGCCCTCACTTTACCCAATATTCGCCTGCGTGGACTAATGTGCATCCCCCCTGCAGACGCCTCCGAAACCCAAACTATCGCCTTTTTTGAACAAACCCAAAAGCTTTTTGTTGACATGGTGGAGAAAATAGGCCATAATAATCCCAATATAGACTGCCTTTCTATGGGTATGAGCGGTGACTACCCCCTCGCCGTCGCCGCCGGCGCAACTATGGTACGCGTCGGCACCGCCCTCTTTGGCGCAAGAGCTGCCCTTTCACCCAAAGATTGAGCCGCTTCAATTATATTTTAGGAGGTTTATCCTGTGGGACTTTTTAATCAAATCAAAAACCTTGTCCACATGTATGAAGACGAGCCGGAAGAAGAATATGATGACGATTTCGACGATGCCGCACCCACATATGTGGAAACCAAACACGAGATAAACCGCGATACGTCGTTTTACTCTTCTGACTCTGAACGCCGCAATAATAAAGTCGTCAATATACATACGACCGCTCAGCTGCAAGTCATCCTCGTCAAGCCTGAGCGTTTTGAAGAGGCTTCAAAAATCGCCGACCACCTGCGCGAGAAACGTACCGTGGTTTTAAATCTGGAAACAACAAAGAAAGATATCGCCTGCCGCCTCATTGACTTTTTATCCGGCGTTGCCTATGCCAATGACGGTAAAATCAAAAAGGTCGCCCTCTCTACCTTCATCATCACACCGTTTGATGTTGATATTCAAGGTGCTTTCCTTGATGAATTAGAAAATAACGGTCTGTATTTTTAGCCCCCTCTCAGCACTGTAACCATGGAAACTGGAGTGAACTACTATGATGACACCGCGCGAAGCTGAAACCCACGTCTTTTCCAAAGCCACCTTCAACGGCTACAATATGTCGCAGGTGGATACCTTCCTCGATGAGCTTCTCTCCGATTATAACGCACTTTATAAAGAAAGTTCTGCCCTCAAGGCAAAAATTAAGGTGCTGGTGGAAAAGCTTGAGGAATACCGCTCTACAGAGGACGGCATGAGAAAGGCTCTTCTGACTGCTCAAAAAGTCGCCGATAACATCCTAAAGGAAGCCGAAGAGAAAAAACAGGCTGCTATGGATGTCGCCGCCCGCGAAGTCTCCCAACGTATGTCCGAAATTCGTCAGGAAATCGCAAACGAAGAACTCCGGCTGGGTGCCGCACGTGAGGCAACAGCGATTTATGTCAATCAGCTGAAGGAGCTTTACGATCGTGAATTGAACTATATGGCGGGACTTTCCGATTTGGTTGCACCCACCGACGGACAACCCTCACAAACAACACCCATCCGCGAAACTGCACAGGAAATCGAGAAATCTGTCACGCAGGTCTTAGACGATATCGTTCCCCCTGCCTACACCCCTGAACCATCTTACGAGCAGGAAGCCGCACCTGACCTGACTTACGACGACACATCCACTTATATGCCGTCCTATGCACAAAACGATAGTCCCACCGTACCCGATACGGTTTCTTCCGCCGGATCGGATCTCTCGGATACCATCAGTTTCGACCACCTTCAATTTGGCAAGGACTATGAATTTCAATAACACATGATGGAACCTGGCCTTCTTTAGGTTCAGGTTCCATTGCCATTCGGGCATTGATCACCCATATCACGAAAGAGAGAGGAAACACTATGCAATCTTACAACGATTCTATCAACTTGCCCCAAACAGATTTCCCCATGCGGGCGGGACTCCCCAAGCGGGAACCGGATATGCTCCAACATTTTCATGATGCTAAATTCTACGAGAGACTGATGGAGAAAAATGCCGACAAACCAAGCTTCGTCCTCCATGACGGCCCCCCCTACGCCAATGGTAATATTCATATCGGCACCGCAATGAATAAGATCCTCAAAGATATCATCATTCGCCACCGCAATATGACCGGTTACTGCGCACCCTATGTCCCCGGCTGGGATACGCACGGACTTCCCATTGAATCCGCAATTTTAAAAGATAAAAAAGTCAAGCGCAACGAACTCTCTACTGCTCAATTTCGTGATAAATGCCGCGACTTCGCTTTGGATTTTTTAAATAAACAGCGCGATCAATTCATGCGCCTCGGTGGAATCGGCGACTGGTTCGATCCCTATATCTCCCTCAAACCGTCTTTTGAGGCCGAACAAATCCGCGTCTTTGGAAAAATGGCGGAAAAAGGTTATCTGTACAAAGGTCTCAAACCGGTCTATTGGTGTCCCCATGACGAAACCGCACTCGCCGAAGCAGAAATTGAGTACGCCGACGACAAATGCACCTCTCTCTATGTCAAATTTGCAGTCAAAGACGACCATGGGAAACTCGCAAACCTGACCGATTTAGCACATACCTATTTTGTCATTTGGACAACCACCACATGGACATTGCCCGGCAACCTTGCCATTTCTCTCAACGCAGATTTCGAGTATATCTTAATGCAAATTCCATCCGGTGATGTATACATTGTCGCCAAAGAACGCGCGCAAGCACTGGCAACCGCTGCAAAGATCGAATCATACAATGTACTGGCAACACTCAAAGGTTCGGAATTCGATCTCATGACCGCACAACATCCGTTCTATGATCGAGAATCCGTCATTTTAAACGGCGATCATGTCACCCTGGAAGCCGGTACCGGCTGTGTCCATACCGCCCCGGGCTTCGGTGCAGAGGACTTCGCCGTCTGCCATGAGTACGACGCACATCACGGCACTCACATCGGAATCGTTGTCCCCGTCAACTCGCGCGGTGTCATGACTGAGGAAGCCGGTCAATTCGCGGGACTGTATTACCAAAAAGCAAATGCCGCTATCTTGGACGTTTTGAGAGAAAACGGCACCCTCGTTGCGTCAGAAGAATTGACACACTCCTATCCCCATTGCTGGCGTTGCAAAGAACCCATCATCTATCGTGCCACCGAACAATGGTTCTGTTCCGTGGATGCCATCAAAGAGGCCGCCATTGCCGCCTGTGATACCGTGAAATGGAATCCCGAATGGGGCAAAGAACGTATGATCTCCATGATCGCCGAGCGTTCCGACTGGTGTATCTCAAGACAACGCGTCTGGGGTGTTCCTATCCCCATTTTTTACTGCGCTGCCTGTGGCAAAGATCTCGTCACGCATGATACCATCGAGCATATCGCTCAGCTCTTCAACGATCACGGCTCCAATATTTGGTTCGACAAAACCGCCGACGAACTCGTTCCCGCCGGTTTTGTCTGCCCACACTGTGGCCATACTCACTTTACCAAAGAATCCGATATTATGGATGTCTGGTTCGACTCCGGCTCTACCCATGCCGCTGTCTTAGACCAACGCCCCGAACTCCATTTCCCTGCCGACGTCTATCTCGAAGGCGGCGACCAATATCGCGGCTGGTTCCAGTCCTCTCTGCTCACCTCTATCGCCACCAAAGGCGTTGCGCCCTACAAACAGATCATTACCCACGGCTGGACGGTAGACGGCGAAGGTAAGGCAATGCATAAGTCCCTCGGAAATGCCGTTGCACCCGACGAAGTGATTCGTGAGTACGGTGCGGATATGCTCCGTCTGTGGGTCTCTTCTACCGACTACCGTCAGGATGTCCGTATTTCCAAGGAAATTATGAAACAGCTCTCTCAGGCCTATTTGAAAATCCGAAACACCGCGCGCTATATGCTCGGAAATCTCTCCGATTTTGACCCGAAGCAAAATACCGTAACCGATTTGGAACCCCTTGATCGCTGGGCTGTCGCTCGACTCAATGATCTTTCCGCACGCGTCGAAGAGGCCTATTCCGCCTATGAATTCCACGGTGTCTATCGCGCCATCTATACCTTCTGTGTCATTGATATGTCCAACTTCTATCTCGACATCGTCAAAGACCGCCTGTACTGCGAAGGAAAAGATTCTCACCTCCGCCGTTCCGCACAGACAGCACTCTACCGTATCCTAGACGGTATGACACGGATGCTCGCGCCTATTTTGGCCTTTACCTCTGAGGAGATCTGGGCCGCTATGCCACACGAAGAAACCATCACCGATGACAGCGTTCTCTTCCATCCCATGTTTATCTATGATCCCAAACTTGCCCTCTCCCCCGAGGACAGCACACGCTGGGAGCGTCTGATTGCCATTCGTAACGACGTCAATAAAACATTGGAACTCGCCCGCGCCGAAAAGAAAATCGGTAAAAGTGTTGAGGCGGAGCTTCTCTTGGCGGTCAATGCGGAAACTTTACCTCTTTTGCAGGGCGTCGATCTTGCAACGCTCTTCATCGTTTCCAAAGTCGACGTGGAATTGACCACAGAGCCGGTGGGTGAAACCGGTGTGACAACCACAGTGCGTGCCTCCACTGCCAAAAAATGTCCGCGTTGCTGGTTGCAGCATACCGGGGAAGATGATCTGTGCCCGCGCTGCGCGCGCGTACTAAGCTCCGGCGAATAAGAACCCCCTATGCCTTTCTGAAAGGAGTCGATCTTATGTTTTTTCCTATGCTTTACCCCCTGATCGCTGCCTTACTCGTTGTGGCGGATCAATTGTTGAAAATCTGGGTCCGTTCCAATATCCCGCTCGGAACTTCTATCCCATTCCTCCCCCATCTGATGGAACTCACCCATGTGCAAAATACCGGCGCAGCCTTTTCCCTTTTCTCAAATCACACTTGGCTACTCACCATTGTCTCCGCCGTCTCCGCACTCCTATTCGCATTTCTCCTCTTCCGCCGTATTCTGCCAAAAGCAATGGGTATGACTGCCTTGACTTTGATTTTAGCCGGTGCCGTCGGCAATCTCATTGATCGTGTCCTCTACGGCTATGTCGTAGATATGTTTCAATTCACCTTCGTTCACTTTGCCATTTTTAATATCGCGGATATTTGTGTCACGCTGGGCGGTATCCTCTTCTGTGCGCATATCCTATTTGATAAGGGGTCTCGTTTATGACCCTCTCGCTGACCGTCGCGGACTCCGGTATGCGTACCGACAGCTTTCTTGCAAAAACTATACCGGAGCTGAGCCGCGCCGCTGCACAGCGTATTCTGGAACAGGGCGGCGTCACGCGTGCGGGGCAATTCCTCAAAAAAAATGACCGACTGACGCCCGGTGACCTCTTGCTTGTCACACTCCCTGACCCCACACCCACGGAAGTCCTCCCGCAAAATATCCCGCTGGACATCGCATTCGAAGATGCAGACGTGATCGTCATTAACAAACCCGTTGGGATGGTCGTACATCCGGCCCCCGGTCATCCCAACGGCACCCTCGTCAACGCACTCCTCTACCACTGCGGTTCTTCTCTCTCGGGCATAGGCGGCGTTTTGCGCCCCGGTATCGTCCATCGTATCGACCGCGACACCAGCGGCCTCATTATCGTTGCCAAAAATGACGCCGCCCATCTCGCCCTTACGGCCCAACTGCAAGACCATTCCCTCTTTCGTGAATATGAAGCTGTCGTCGTGGGGCATATGCGGGAAAACAGCGGGATCATTGTGGCTCCCATTGGCCGCCATTCCAAAGATCGCAAAAAAATGGCCATTGATCCCGGCGGGCGTGCCGCCATTACACACTGGTCACTTGTGCGTAGTTACCCCGCATACACCCACGTCCGATGCAGATTGGAAACCGGTCGTACACACCAAATCCGCGTCCACTTCCAAAGCCTCGGTCACCCTCTACTCGGTGATCCGGTTTATGGAAAGCCTTACCCCGGTCTGGTCGGGCAGTGTTTACATGCAAAAAAACTTTGCTTCCGGCATCCGAAAAATGGAAATCTTATCACCGTCGAATGCCCTTTGCCGGAATATTTTTCTGCCATCTTGACAAAGGGGGGTCACTTCCTGTAGAATAGAGAGGTCAGAGAATCGAAAACTTTAAGGATGGGATTTTTTTGAGTAAGTTTAGCGGTGTGCTTCTCGCCACAGATTATGACGATACTTTATATGGTACCAATCTGGCGATTTCGCCGGAGAACCGAGCCGCCATTTCGTACTTTGTTTCGGAGGGCGGTCATTTTACGGTTTCCACCGGTCGCTCCTATGTGAATTTCGCCATCCAGATGCAGCGAGAACAACTTCCAATCAATACGCCGGTCATTTTATCAAACGGCGCCAATATTTATGATTTCTCAAACAAAGAGATGCTTTACGAAACGCACCTGCGCCCCGATGTCGCCACCGATTTATCTCTTGTTTGCAACCGGTTCCCGGAGCTTGGCTTTGAAGCCTACTCAAATGAAACCGTCTATGTACATAATCCAAACGAAATCACCGAACGGCATTTAACCCGTGCAGGACTTTTGGGTCATCCCTCCCCTATTATGGACATGCCTGCCCCTTGGACAAAAGCGATTTTACAACAAGATCACGCCTATCTCCAAAAGGTACAGCAGTATATGCTCGCGCATTGGTCTGAGGCCTACGAAGTCATCTTTTCCAGCACGGTTCTCCTCGAACTCACCGCAAAAGGAAGCCATAAGGGCAGCGCGGTTCTATGGCTCGCCAATCATCTCGGCGTCCTACGCAAAAATATCTATTGTATCGGCAACGGTCACAATGATATCCCTATGCTCGAAATCTCTGCCGAACCATTCGCCCCCTCCAACTGTGCGCAGGCTGTACGCGAACGTGGCGCAACTATTTTGGCTTCTTGCGATGAAAGCTGCATTGCACGCCTCATTGAAATGCTGGATCGGCGTTATTCAAAATTACAGAAGGTGAAAGCCGTATGACAGAAGAGAGAATCGCAAGGATCAACGAACTTGCAAAAAAATCAAAAACTGTGGGTCTGACAGACGCCGAAATCGAAGAGCGTTCTGTCCTCCGTAAAGAATATTTGGCTTCCATTCGCGGCAGTCTGGAAGCACAACTCGAACAAGTTTACGTCACAGACGCAAACGGCAATGCGCAAAAAATTACAAAGAAAAAATAATCTTAAATTGCGTCATTGCAGTGCGATGACGCAATTTTTGCCATGAGGAGCTTTTTATATTATGCCCGCTACCATCATCAATTGCAGCCTGATTCTACTCGGCTGTCTCATCGGTATTTTACTCAAAAATCATATGTCCCCCCGTGTGAACGGCATTATTATGCAAGCACTCGGCTTGTGTGTGCTTGCCATTGGTATCCCCTCTGCAATCGGAACGGACAACTTACTTTGCGTCATTGTCTGTCTCGTACTCGGCTCCGCAGTCGGTGAACTTTTGAAACTAGAACAACGCCTTGACGGCGTCGGTGACTTTTTGAAACATAAGGTTTTTAAGTCAAAAAATCAAGACAGCCGCTTTACAGAAGCCTTTGTCACCGCCTCCGTGCTATACTGCGTGGGCGCAATGGCGGTGATGGGCGCGATTGAAGCCGGAACCAGTGGGAATTATAGCATTTTAATCTCCAAAGGAGTCATTGACGGCGTCACCGCCATCAGCCTTACCGCCGCTATGGGTCCGGGTGTTGCCTTCTCCGTTGTACCCCTTTTTCTCTATCAAGGCGGAATTACACTGCTTGCCTCCCTCGCCACTACCCTGCTCAGCCCCGACATGATAAACGAAATGAGTGCAGTTGGCGGAATCATTATTGTGGGAATTGCTTTTAATATGCTCGGACTTCCAAAGGAAAAATTACGCGTCGCCAATATGCTCCCTGCAATTTTTCTCCCACTTCTCTATCTCCCCCTCAGTCAATGGCTTATAAGCGTGTTTTCGGGGTTATTTTGATTTTTTCGTTCCATAACAGCCCAAAAACAGTGTTTTTTTTGTGAGATGTGGCAATTGAAAAAACTTGTGAAAGTTGTGATTTTGCAGTATACTGTTGTAGAACGTGTAATAGGTAATTTATTTACCTAACTTAAATTTTAGGAGGTTTCCCAATGGCATTTGTTGACGTAACCAAGCAGGGACATGTTGGTATTATTACCATGAATCGCCCCGAGACTTTAAACGCGTTGAGTAACGCTGTCTTCGCAGACCTCATCAAGGCTCTTGACGTATTCGAGCAGGATGATGACCTTTATGTTGGTGTTCTGACCGGCGCAGGTCGTGCTTTCGTAGCCGGTGCGGATATCGCTGAAATGAGCCAAATGAACGTCGCGGAAGGAAAAGCGTTCGGCGACCTCGGAAACGCAACTTGCCTCCGTATGGAGATGATGCAAAAACCCCTGATCGCTGCGGTCAACGGCTTTGCACTGGGTGGCGGTTGCGAACTTGCTATGGCTTGTGACATCCGTATCGCCAGCGAAAAAGCAAAGTTCGGTCAGCCTGAAGTGGGTCTCGGAATTACACCGGGTTTCGGCGGAACACAGCGTATGCCGCGTATTGTCGGTACCGCAGCCGCAATGGAGCTTATCCTTTCCGCTAAAACAATCAATGCGGAACGCGCAAAAGAAATCGGTTTGGTCAGTCAGGTCGTTGCACCCGATCAGCTCATGGACGTTGTCATGGAACTTGCAAACGCAATCGCCGGACAGGCCCAAGTCGCAGTGCGTGCCGCAAAGCAATCCATTCGTCGTGGGATGCAGTGTGATATCTCGACCGCTTCCACCTACGAGGCAATTATCTTCGCAACTTGCTTCGGAACCGAAGATCAAAAGGATGCTATGAAAGCATTCGTCGGAAAGACAAAATTAGACGGCTTTAAAAATAAGTAAGCTGTCTTTATCCAGACCAATTATTTAATATTATAGGGGGATTTTTCCAATGGTTAATAAAGTAATGGTAATCGGTGCCGGCACCATGGGTCTCGGCATTGCTCAGGTATTTGCAGAAGCAGGTAAAACAGTTGTCGTCCGTGATATCTCAGACGCAATCCTCGAAAGTGCAAAAGCACGTATGATCAGCGGACTTGAGAAACTCGTCACCAAAGGCAGAAAAACAGCAGAAGAAAAAGACGCAACCCTTGCACTCGTCTCTTACACAACCGAACTGTCAGCAGCAGCTGACTGCGATCTCGTTGTCGAAGCTGCAATCGAAGTTCTGGATATTAAGAAAAAGATCTTCGCTGAGCTGGACGGACTCTGCAAGCCAAGCACCATTCTGGCAAGCAACACCTCCTCTATCTCCATCACAGCCGTTGCTTCCGGCACAAAGCGCGCAGACAAAGTGCTGGGTATGCACTTCTTCAATCCCGCTCCTGCAATGAAGCTGGTTGAGGTTATACGCGGCGTGAACACTTCAGACGAAACTTTTAAAATCGTCTATGATACCGCTGCTGAAATCGGCAAGACACCGGTTGAAGTCGGTGAAGCACCCGGATTCGTTGTGAACCGCATCCTCTTCCCCATGATCAACGAAGCAGTTTGCGTTCTGGAAACCGGCGTTGCATCCAAAGAGGATATCGACACCGCAATGCAACTCGGTGCAAACCACAAAATGGGGCCCTTGGCTCTGGCTGACCTTGTCGGTCTTGACATCACCTTGGCTATTATGGAAACCATCTACACCGAAACTTCCGACTCCAAATATCGCCCTGCTCTTCTGC
>JAVVSI010000007.1:0-15774 GCA_036654315.1 Evtepia sp.
CTTCCACCGGAACAACGGAACGCAAATGGGAAAAAAAACGTGATTCAGGCAAAAATGGGTCAGTTGGGTGCATTGGAATCACAGTGTGACGGTGAAGTCGCGGCAGTGGTGTCCGAGTTGCGTCGACTCTTGAAAGAGGCGGGCGAAAGTACTGCACTGGCAGATCAGGTTCAATCCGCTTACGCAGAAGAAAAAAGCGTGCGAAAGGCATATTACATGGGACAAATGGGGCGTTAACAAAACAACAATAAAAAGATACAGACAAAAGTGTGAAAGGAGAGAGATACGATGCGTTCACTGATCCATCAAAAAGAAACCAGAATTATTTCTTTGGTTCTCCTTGATGCGGTATCCGCTACCTTGGCATTATACCTAAGCCTTGTGATTCGATTCCGTCTGGAGTTCAGTAACATTCCACAGCAATACATAGATCATGTTTGGGGCATGCTCCCGTATTTTATCGTGTTTGTTTTACTCAGCTGCTACCTCTTCCGCATTTATACAAGCCTTTGGGCCTATGCAAGTCTTGGGGAGGCTTGGATGGTCATGATGGCGTGCTTGCTTTCGACGGGATTATACGCAATCACCGCAACCATCCTAAAAAAGCCACTGCCGATGAGTTGCTATGTCATGGTGTTTGTCTTGTTGACGATCGCTATTTTATCCGTTCGATTTGGATACCGTTTTGCGCGTCTCGCCCATGCCAAATGGGTGAATCACTGTGCCGAACGGAAAGATTCCATTACTCGCGTTATGATCATCGGTGCCGGTTGTGCCGGTCGGACACTCATCAATGAAATTCAGCAGAGCAGTCACTTGATCATGAAAAAAGTGGTCTGTGTCCTCGATGACGATCCCAATAAACAAAATAGATATTTTTGTGGTATTCAGGTGCCGGGTGGGCATACCTATGTCATGGAAGCTGTGGCGCGGTTTCAGATTGATGAAATTATCTTTGCGATTCCATCCGCCAGCATGCAAGTGAAAAAAGCGTTTCTTGAAACCTGTAAAAATACCGGTTGTATCCTAAAAACCGTGCCGGGTGTTTACCAGCTCGTCAACGGAGAAGTCTCTCTGGCTACCGTGCGGAATGTCAGTATCGGTGATCTGTTGGGTCGCGAACAAGTGAAGCTGGATAGCGGTGCCATTCATGGGCAGGTACAGGGTAAAGTGATCCTTGTCACCGGTGCGGGCGGCTCAATCGGCAGTGAGCTGTGCAGACAGATCTCTAACTTTGAACCAAAACAGTTAATCCTATTCGAGATCAATGAAAATACAGCCTATTTTTTGCGCAATGAATTAAAAAAAGAGCATCCGACCTTAGATGTCATCGTTCTGATCGGTTCCGTGCGCGATGTCGGTAGGCTTGATTATGTATTTGCAAACTACAAACCGGAAATCGTTTATCACGCTGCCGCACATAAGCATGTACCCCTGATGGAGGACAGCCCAAATGAAGCCGTGAAAAACAATGTCTTTGGTACGCTGAATCTTGTTCGTATGTCGGATCGTTATCAGGTGGAACGCTTTGTTCTCATATCCAGTGACAAGGCCGTGAATCCCACCAATATCATGGGGGCGACAAAGCGAATCTGTGAGCTGATTGTTCAGGTATATGGAAAAAATTCGCAGACAGAATGCGTTGCGGTTCGATTTGGCAACGTGCTGGGCAGTAACGGAAGTGTCATTCCTATCTTCAAACGTCAAATAGAAGAGGGCGGACCTGTTACCGTCACCGATCCCGAAATTATTCGCTACTTCATGACCATACCGGAAGCGGTTTCCTTGGTACTGCAAGCAGGTATTTTTGCAAAAGGCGGCGATATCTTCGTATTGGATATGGGCGAACCGGTTAAAATTCTGGATTTGGCAAAAAATATGATCCAGCTCTCCGGTTTTACACCTTATATAGATATTGATATCGTCTTTACGGGTTTACGGCCGGGTGAAAAATGTTACGAAGAACTTCTCATGGCCGAGGAGGGCTTAACCGCCACCGAACACACTCAAATCCGCGTTGCGCATCCGCTCCAAATTGACGAAACCAATTTCAAACAACAGTTGCGCCGTTTGGAACACGCCATGTGGAACGAAGAAGATGATATCCGCCCATTGGTGCAGGAAATTGTTCCTACCTATGTGACGAATACAGCACTCACGATCCATCCACCCAAAAAAGTGGACGTATCATTTTTGCGCAATACACAGTGGGCATAAGACAAGAGGGCGGTCTACACCGCCCTCTTAAAAAATGCTTGACAGATCTTTGCCTGTATGGTATAGTGATAAAACAAATGAAGTGGGAAGGTTCCGCCGACCTCACCTCAAGCGAAAGCGACGAGGTTTACATGGACAGAATGCGCCGATTCTATCGGCGGTGTTTTTGTGTTTGCGGATACCTTTCGAGGTATCTTTTTTTGTAATCTGAACTGGAGGTGCTTTCGCTATCAGTAATACGGCTCATCAAATCAACGAGGACATTCACGACAAGGAAGTGCGCTTGATTTCTTCCGAAGGAGAACAGCTTGGTGTTGTCTCCCTGACAGTCGCAATGGAAAAAGCGACGGAAGAGAGTCTCGACCTGGTGAAAATTTCACCAAATGCCAATCCACCTGTCTGCAAGCTGATGGACTATGGAAAGTTTAAATTTGAACAGACCAAGCGAGACAAAGAAGCTAAGAAAAATCAGCGCGTCGTGGAAATCAAGGAAGTGCGCATGTCACCGGGAATAGACGTCAATGATTTTAATGTCAAGCTTCGCAACGCACAGCGATTTCTTGCCGATGGAGATCGAGTCAAAGTCACTGTCCGCTTTCGCGGCCGTGAAATGGCTCATACCGATATCGGTAGAAAACTGCTTTTGAAATTTGCGGACGATTGCAGTGAAATGGCTGCTATGGACAAGGAGCCAAAGCTGGATGGACGGCACATGAACATGTTCCTTTCACCGAGACTCGTTAAGGACAACAAAAAGTAATCGAAAAGGAGTATTCCCCATGCCAAAGATCAAAACTCACAGTGGCGCAAAGAAGCGTTTCAGCCTGACCAAAAGCGGCAAAGTCAAACGTGCGCAAGCCGGTAAACGTCATCTGCTCAATGGCCACGGTAAAACAACCAAAAGTAAAAGACGCCTCCGCGGCGGCGTTTATGCGGATAAGACAAACGAGTCCGCAATCAAACGCATGATTCTGTATAAATAATTAAGGGATAATAGGAGGCCGAAACGCCATGGCAAGAGTTAAGGGCGCAATGATGACGCGCAAAAGAAGAAATAAAATTCTAAAGCTCGCGAAGGGCTATTGGGGCTCGAAGTCCAAACATTTTAAAATGGCAAATGAGCAGGTCATGAAATCTCTGACTTATGCTTATACCGGACGTCGACTCAAAAAACGTGATTTCCGTAAACTTTGGATCACTCGTATCAACGCAGGTGCAAAGATGAACGGAATCAACTATTCTAATTTCATGCACGGCCTGAAAATGGCGGGCATTGAGATCAATCGTAAAATGCTGGCAGAAATGGCAGTCAATGATAAAAGTGCTTTCACCGCACTGACTGATCTCGCAAAAACAAAATTAGCATAATACACAACAGCCAAAAAAACGAGCCGCAAGCACTGCAAAAGCAGTGCAAAGCGGCTCGTTTTTTTTGGTCTATTCAGTTTGATTTTCTAAGAATGCACTCGCACCGGTATAGAGCTGATAGTAGAGTCCTTTTTCCGACATCAAATGATCATGGCTGCCGCGTTCGACAATACGGCCGTGATCCAAAACCATAATGACATCCGAATTGAGTATAGTCGAAAGACGGTGGGCGATCACAAAAACGGTGCGTCCCTCCATGAGAGAATCCATCCCCCGCTGTACAATCGCTTCCGTGCGGGTATCAATGGAGGAAGTGGCTTCGTCCAAAATCATCACAGGCGGATCCGCAACCGCCGCACGCGCAATGGAAATGAGCTGACGCTGCCCTTGTGATAAACCACTGCCATCTCCTGTGAGAACGGTTTGGTAGCCCTTTGGCAGAAGTGCGATAAAACTGTCGGCATTGGCAAGTTTTGCGGCGGCAATACAGTCCTCATCCGAGGCGTCCAGTTTCCCATAACGGATATTATCCATGACCGTACCGGTAAATAAATTGACCTCTTGCAGTACAATGCCGAGAGAACGACGCAGATCCGATTTCTTAATCTTATTGATGTTAATGCCGTCATACCGTATTTTCCCGTCTGCAATATCATAAAAACGGTTAATTAAATTGGTAATTGTAGTCTTACCGGCTCCGGTTGCGCCGACAAAGGCGATTTTTTGGCCGGGTTCGGCATAAAGCGAGATATCATGGAGAACCGGCTTATTTTCTTCATACGCAAAATCAACATCGGTGAATACAATATCGCCTTTCAGTTCGACATAGGTAAAAGAACCGTCTGCCTGCGGTTTTTTCCAAGCCCAGAGTCCCGTGCGTGTGGGGGACTCCGAAAGTCCATCCGCCGTCTGAACTGCATGAACGAGACGCACAGAGCCTGTATCGGCTTCTGAGGGTTCGTCTAACAGCTGAAAAATACGTTTGGAGCCTGCAATTGCCATCACAACCGAGTTGATTTGTTGTGAAACCTGCGAGATCGGGGTGACAAAACTGCGGGAGAGTTGTAAAAATGAGGCAATCATGCCCAGAGACAGGACGTTGAAACCGGCCATAGACAAATTGGTGATCCCCAGAATCGCCATAGCACCGCCCACGATGGCAAGTAGCACATAGAGAATATAACCTAGGGTGTTCATAATCGGCATCAGGACGTTGGCATAGGTATTTGCGGCGGCGGCGTGTTCAAACAGAGCCTGATTTTTTTTGTCAAAATCCGAAATGACATTTTTTTCGTGACAAAAGATCTTAATGACTTTTTGACCGTTCATCATCTCTTCGATAAAGCCGTTCATATTACCCAAGCTCTCTTGCTGGGCAATAAAATGCTTTCCACTCTGACGCACAACAAGTTTTGCAATTTTCATCATCAAGACAACGAAAACAACAACGAAAAGCGTCAACCAAACACTGATACTGAGCATTGCACAAAATACAGTGATAATCGTGACGAGCGAGGAAAAGGTCTGCGGCAGACTTTGTGAGATCATTTGACGCAGGGTATCGGTATCGTTTGTATAATGGCTCATGATATCGCCATAGGAGTGGGTGTCGAAGTATTGGATCGGCAGAGACTGCATATGTGCAAACATATCATCTCTGATTTTACGCAAAATCCCCTGCGCGACAACGGCCATAATACGAGTATAGAGAAATGCAGCAAAGACACCGACCAGATAGATCACCGACATCACTAAAATTAAATGCAGGAGTGGCCCAAATACAGGAGTCGCTTCCAGCAAAAGCGGTGCGATATAATCATCAATGAGCGTTTGTAAAAAGAGCGAAGATGCAACGGAGGCTGCCGCACTCAGGAGAATACAAATCGCCACAAGTATTGTACGGAATTTGTAGGCACTGAAATAATGGAGCAAGCGTTTTACGGTATCTTTATCAAGTTTTTGTTTCTTACCTGTCGCCGCCATGCGCATCATACGGGTATTTTTATTCTCCATCAAAGTCACCGCCTTTTGTTTGAGAATTGTAAACTTCCTGATAGATCTGAGAACGCTCCAAAAGTTCTTCATGCGTTCCGACATCACAGACCATGCCCTGATCCATGACGATGATTTGATCCGCATCTTGAACCGAGGAAATGCGTTGGGCTATGATCAGTTTGGTCACATCCGGGAGTTCTTCGCGGAATGCACTTCGAATCAGCGCGTCGGTTTTGGTATCAACGGCACTGGTCGAGTCATCCAGAATCAGGATTTTCGGATGTTTTAAAAGAGCGCGTGCAATGCAAAGCCGTTGTTTCTGCCCGCCGGAGACGTTATTGCCGCCCTGTTCGATATAGGTGTCATAGCCGTCGGGGAAAGCGGAGATGAATTCGTCTGCCTGTGCGAGTTTGCAGGCGTAAATGAGATCTTCATCAGAGGCGAATTCGTTGCCCCAACGTAAATTCTCTTTGATTGTGCCGGAAAATAAAACGTTTTTTTGCAAAACCATCGCAACTTGATTCCGAAGTGCATCGAGATCGTATTGGCGGACATCTATGCCACCGACGAGAAGCGAACCTTTTTGGATATCATAAAGGCGCGGGATCAGCTGAACAAGTGTGGATTTGGATGCACCGGTTCCGCCCAGAATACCGACTGTTTGACCGCTTTTGATTTGCAAATCAACATGATCCAGAACCGGGGCATTTTTCACATAGGAAAAACTCACGTCACGGAACGTAATAGAACCATCGGGGACAACATAAATAGGATTTGCGTTGTCTGTAATATCGGGTACTTCGCTCAAAATTTCAGAAATACGTTCTGCACTGGCTTTGGACATCGTAATCATAACAAAGACCATAGAGAGAACCATCAGGCTCATCAGAATTTGTGAAGCGTAGGTAATCAGGCTCATGAGTTCACCGGTTGACAGACCACCGATGGGGTTGTTTGCAGAGGCGACAATGGCACGCGCACCAACCCAAGAGACTAAGATCATACAGGCGTACATACAAAACTGCATGAGCGGGGAACTCAAAACCATAATTTTCTCTGCTTTTGAGAAATCAAGATAAATACTGTTTGAGATTTTCCCGAATTTTTCTTTTTCATGGGTCTCTCTCGTAAAGGATTTCACAACCCGAATCCCGCGTAAATTTTCTTGGACAACACGATTCAATTTATCATAAGTGCCAAATACGCGCTGAAAAAGCGGTCGAACCTTCCAAATAAACAGAGACATACCAACCGCGAGAACGGGAATCGTCCCAAGAAAAATCAGCGAGAGTTGTGCGTCGATACGGAAGGAGACGATAAACGCAAAAATCAGCATAATCGGTGCGCGAATCGCCATACGCAGAATCATCATGTAGGACATCTGCACATTACTGACATCCGTTGTGAGACGCGTGACAATACTGGCGGAGGAGAAGTGGTCGATGTTGGAAAAAGAGAATTTTTGGACATGATGAAAGATATCCTGCCGTAAGTTTTTAGAAAATCCCGCACTGGCAACTGCGGCGTATTTTCCGGCTAGAATTCCGGCAACAATAGCCAGAAGGGCAGCACTCAAAAGAACGGCACCAATTTTGACCACATAGGGCAAATTTCCATCATCAATGCCATAGTCAATGAGCTTTGCCATCAGGAGCGGAATCAGAATTTCAAGAATGACCTCAATAATGACAAAAATAGGTGTGAGTATCGATGCGGTTTTAAATTCGCGAATGGATTTGGAAAGGCGTTTAATCATAGGGTTCGACCTCTTTTCGGTTGGTTTCACAGGCAATGTTGTGTTTGATTTTTTCGATACTGCTATAAAAGGCCGCAAGCTCTTCCGGGGAGAAGTCTCGAGAGAGGACGGCTTCTAATTGTTGACCGTTTTTTTCGATCATACGGGAGATATCCAGTGCGCGGGCTGTGAGTACGAGTTGTTTCAATCGGGCATCGGAGGAAACGCTGTGCCGTTCAATCAGACCCTTTTGCACCATGAGATTCACGACTTTGGACGCCGTGGAACGTGTGATCGAAAATTCCTCTTCCAGATCTCGTTGGTAGATATTCCGATCATGATTCGATAAGATATAACGAATAATCCAGACATTGGTTCCCGTAATCGCATGCATTGCGTGGGAATTACAGTGGTTTTCAAAATATCGTCGAATGAGGTTATTGAGCGTGCGCAGCTCAATGCCAATGGCTCTTTTTTGCATGATGATGCTCCTAAAATATAGTTATTTATGGAACGGTTCTAAAAAATACTGTTTGATCTAAGACTGTTGTACATGAAACATTATACGCCGAAAAATGAAAAAGTCAACAGGCTTGACAAGTCAGGTATAATATTAAAGTAGAAACAAAAAATGGAGGGAATGGTTTGGCTAATTTTGTGGAAATCTTAAAGGCAATTGTTCTGGGTATTGTAGAGGGCATTACAGAATGGCTGCCAATTAGTAGTACGGGACATATGATTTTGGTGGATGAATTTCTGAAATTATCGGTGTCCCCGGAGTTCTTGGAGATGTTTTTGGTTGTGATACAACTGGGCGCGATTTTAGCGGTTGTGTTGCTTTATTGGAAAAAGATTTTCCCCTTTACCATCAAACAAAAGCGTCTTTGTGCAAAAAGACATATTCTGATCATGTGGCTGAAAATATTGGTCGCTTGTATTCCGGCAGGTGTCGTTGGATTTATATGGGATGACGAATTAAACGCGTTGTTTTATAACTTCCAGACCGTCGCAATTATGTTGATTTTGTTTGGTATTCTGTTTATTTTGATTGAAAACTATAACAAAAAAATGACACCGCGGGTGCGCTCCTTGGCTGAAATTACATACCCAATCGCATTGATGATCGGTGTATTCCAGTTGATCGCGGCGGTATTCCCCGGTACATCGCGATCAGGTGCTACGATTTTGGGTGCCTTACTTTTGGGTGTCACGCGCACCGTCGCCGCAGAGTTTACTTTTTTCCTGGCCATTCCCGCCATGTTTGGCGCAAGTGTATTGAAACTTGTCAAATTTAACGCCTCCTTTGCAGGAATTGAGATCTGGCTTTTGATCATTGGTATGCTTGTCGCGTTTGTTGTTTCGATGATTACCATTAAATTTCTGATGAGCTATATCAAAAAGCATGATTTCAAAGTGTTCGGTTGGTATCGTATCGTGCTTGGCTGTATTGTCTTAGTGTATTTCTTGCTCAAATAACGAAATAAAAACACTCCCTCTCACCAAATGGAGAAGGAGTGTTTTTAAATATTAAGCCTGACCTTTTTGAAATTCCGTATAGAGCAAGCTGGGTTGGATGCCAAGGTTGTTTTGGTATTTCCCCGAAGTATATTCTTTATAGTCACCGAGAATGGTATGATAGTAAATCTGGCAGATTTCCACGTTGGGATAAATCACAATCGGGTGAATACAGAACATTTCAAGCGTCCAGTAACCGGAAAATCCCACATCACCGAAGCCGGCAGTCACATGAATAAAAAGACCGAGCCGACCAATAGACGAACGACCTTCCAGCATCGGGACAAAGCCATTTGTTTTGGTATACTCAACGGTACGCCCGAGATAGAGCTTGTTCGCCTCCAAGCGCAGACCGGATTCCGGAATGGTTAATTTCGTCGTGGGGTTGTTGTCTTTCATATCAAGCGTATTATTTTCATAAACAAGCAGTTCATTGGAGAGACGGAGGTTATAGCTATTGGGGTTGAGTTGCGACGCACTGAAAGGGGAGATGATAATATTGGAGTTTAAATTTTTTCGGATTTCTTCACCGGATAACAGCATGGGGGGTTCCTCCCTTTAAATAGTACCCTCAGTATAGACCAAAATCCAAAAAAATTCAACAAAAAAATGGATTGCATAGACAAAACCTGCGTATTTCTTGCGATTTTAGCCACCAAAATCCGAAAGATATTCTTCCAAGGTAATCCCCCGTGACATGATCTCCTGTGCGGCTTCCGAACCGACATAACGATAATGCCATGGTTCGAAAATAACGCCTGTAATTTCACTTTTTCCGGTCGGGTAGCGTAAAATGAAACCGAATTCGGCACAATGTTTCATCAGCCAGAGTTGTTCCGGTGTTTCAGCTTGTTTTTCATCTAAATTTTGGTATTCCAATGATACAATGTCAGCAGATAGACCGAGTTGGTGTTCACTGGTACCGGGGTAGGCGGTAAAGGTTTTTGCTTTTTCCAAAGCTTCCGCTTGAGACAGGCCGTCCTCACGCAAGCTCGCGACCTGACGATCAAAGATCTGCGTCTGCTTTTCGGAGGAACGATACGAAGAACAGATAATCGGGGATAGACCGGCAGATTCTGCGGCGGAGAGCATTTCTTTCAAGGCATCGGCGGCGCGTACGTCAAATTTTGCCCCCCGTTGGTCCACAACGGACAGTTCCGGACTATAACCATCCGGTATGGCGTGTGTACTGTTGACAAGAAGAAGATTCCAAGCGGTCGTGTCTACGGTCGATTGTGGCTGCACTATGGGTGGCACGGGTGCTTCTTTTGGCGATAACTGCGTGATGGCTCGCATGCCCGTAATACAGGCACTGACAATTAAAAATACACCGACAAGAACAAATGCACCTTTCAAAAAAGGAGAGGTGGCATTTTGTTTTTGTGGCTTTCTTCTTTTTCCCTGAGACATAAGTCGATCTCCTTATTTTGATTCGGTTATTATAGCAGAATGGTACAAACTTGTATAGAGTCAGACGCGATTACGCACGAAAAAGTTCCCCACAGATTGAAAACAGCCGCCCCTGTTGTGAACGGATGGGACGTTCACGGCAGGGGCGGCTGAAAACAGTTTAGCAGGCAAACATGGCAATTCCAAGACGTATTCTGCCTAAACTCTCTTCTTTGCCTAAAATGTGACAGAGTTCAACGGCACCGCCCGGTGTCATGGCTTTGCCGGAGACGGCGACACGTACCGGCCACATAATACGACCGGCTTTCACACCTTGCGCTTCCACCAGTCCCATGAGCGCGTCATGAATGCTGTCTGCATCCCACGTTTCCAGTGCTTCGAGAACCGACAGTGCAAGATGCAATGCTTCCGGCGTATTTTCAAGCGTCGTTTTCATCTTCTTGTGTACATACAAGTCAGGGCTGTAGGCAGGGAGGGTATCGAAAAAATCGAGCATATCGGGGATTTCACAGAGCGTAGCGAGACGCGTTTGAATCAGTGGGGCGACCAGACTCAAATCAATGGTTTCCGTTTTGATCGCTTCTTTCATATAGGGTGTTGCCAATTCCAAAAATGCAGCGGGGGAGAGTGCCTTAATATAAAGCCCATTGAAATAGTTCAATTTCTCGCGGTCAAAAATAGCCGGAGATTTCGAAATGCCCTTGATATTGAACGTCTCTGCCAAGTCGGAAAGTGAATAAATCTCCTGTTCCCCGCCGGGACTCCAACCAAGAAGTGCCACATAGTTCACAACGGCTTCCGACAAGTATCCCTCTTTTAACAAATCCTCATAAGAGGGGTCACCGTGCCGTTTTGACATTTTATTGTGCGCGTCACGCATGACAGGGGAGCAGTGGATATAGGTTGGGACTTCCCAGCCAAACGCCTCATAGAGTAAATTATACTTGGGCGCAGAGGAGAGATATTCCGAACCGCGTACAACGTGCGTAATACCCATCAGATGATCATCAATCACGTTGGCGAAATTATAGGTTGGCAGTCCATCGGATTTGATCAGAACATTGTCATCCAAAGTCTCATTTTCTACCGTGATCTCACCAAAAACGGCATCCTCAAAGGTTGTACTACCCGAACGCGGTATTTTTTGACGAATGACATAGGGAACATGAGCGGCACACTTTGCGTCTATCTCTCCTGCGGTCAGTGTGGCACAAAGACCGTCATATTTTCCATTTCCTTCGTGAAGTGCTGCGAGGCGTTCTTTGTCGCAAAAACAACGGTATGCATCGCCTTTTTCAATGAGCAATTCGGCGTATTTGCCATAAATATCGCGTCGTTCCGTCTGAATATACGGCCCGACAGGTCCGCCAATATCCGGACCCTCGTCCCAATTCAGGCCGCATTTGCGGAGCGTGGCATAGATGATTTCTGCCGCATCCGAGACAAGGCGTTCCTGATCCGTATCTTCAATGCGCAATAAAAAAGTGCCTTTATTTTTCCGCGCAATCAGCCAAGTGTACAGTGCCGTCCGCAGATTGCCAACGTGCATATACCCCGTCGGGGACGGCGCAAACCGCGTGCGCACCCCGCCTCGCGGGATACGGCTTTCATTTTCCTCATACCAATTCATAATTTCCTCCCATTTGCTATATCCCCCTATTCTAAATTTCCACAGAGGAATTGTCAAGGTTTATTGCGAAAGCTGTCCACTTGTGGTAAGATGGTGTAGAAATGTCTCTATTGAGGTGAAAGAAATGGATGAATCTAAAAAAATTATTTTCAGCGGTACCCAGCCGAGCGGAAGAATTACGCTTGGCAATTATTTGGGTGCGCTTCGGAACTGGGTTGCCCTACAAGAGGACTACCTGTCCCTGTTTTGTGTCGTGGATGAACACGCCATTACCGTGCGTCAAAACCCCGCAGATCTCAGAAAACAGACGATGGATCTTTTTGCACAATATATTGCCTGCGGCCTAGATCCCGAAAAATCAATTATCTTTATCCAGTCCCACGTTCCACAGCACGCAGAACTTGCTTGGGTTCTGAATTGCTACACGATGTTCGGGGAACTGTCCCGTATGACGCAATTCAAAGATAAGTCCACTGCCCATGCGGATAACGTCAATGCAGGTCTTTTTACCTACCCCGCGCTCATGGCGGCCGATATCCTACTCTATCAAGCCGACCTTGTCCCCGTAGGAGAAGATCAAAAACAACACGTTGAACTCGCCCGCGATATTGCAGGACGCTTCAATGGTATTTATAGCGATACATTCCAAATACCCGAACCTTATATTCCAAAAGTTGGCGCAAGAATCATGTCCCTCACCGAGCCGGAAAAGAAAATGAGTAAATCCGGAACAAATGAAAATTCGTTCATTTTGGTCATGGACAAGCCGGAAGATATCATGCGTAAATTTAAGCGCGCAGTGACAGATAGTGAGAGTGGTATTTATCGCTCACCCGAAAAACCCGGTGTCTCCAATCTCATTGATATCTATGCCGCCGCAACCGGAAAAACTGCAACTGAGGTAGAACTGGAATTTCAAGGTCTTGAGGGTTACGGCGCATTTAAAACAACAGTCGGTGAGGCAGTTGTCGAGACACTGCGCCCCATCCGTGAAGAAACCATACGGCTTCTTGCTGATAAGGCATATCTTGAATCTATTTACAGAAGAGGTGCGGAACGCGCAACAGAGCTTGCATATAAGACACTGCGAAAAGTTCACAAAAAAATCGGATTCGTACCACGCTAAACGCGCGGTAAAAACGTTACTCTTTTATAGTAAGGACGTATATTATGATAGAACTTCCCTTTTTCGCAAAAGCCGCATTTGCTCTTATTTGCGCACTTTTGATCGCGTTTGCCACCACACCCATCGTCAAAATGCTCGCCTATAAAGTCGGCGCGATGGATGTTCCAAAAGATAACCGTCGTATGCATAAGCATCCCATTGCCCGTATGGGGGGGCTTGCGATCTTTTTGGGTTTCCTACTCAGTACCATCATATTCGTACCCCTGACCACGCAAATTAAGGGCATGCTGCTCGGCGGTGTGATCATCGTCGTACTCGGGATCATCGACGATATTTATGCCCTGCCCGCCATGCCAAAATTTATTGTACAAATCGTTGCGGCTACCATCGCTGCCTGTTCCGGAAATGTGATTGCAGTCGTCTCTAACCCCAATATTTTCAGTGATAACCCCTACTGGGTACTCGGCGCACTCTCAATTCCCGTCACGGTCATCTGGATCGTTGCCATTACAAATGCCGTCAATCTGATTGATGGCCTTGATGGTTTAGCTGTCGGGGTCGTCTCCATCAGTGCCATGACAATGCTCGTAATCGCCGTCATTCTCCGTGTTGGCAATGTTGCGCTGATGATGGCGGCACTTGCCGGTGCCTGTCTCGGATTCCTGCCCTATAACGTCAATCCTGCAAAAATATTTATGGGTGATACCGGCTCCACTTTTTTGGGCTTTATTTTGGCCACTGTCTCCGTACAGGGTCTCTTTAAATTTTATACCATTATCTCATTTGCAGTGCCATTTCTGCTCCTCGGTCTGCCGATCTTTGATATCTGTTTTGCAGTCTTGCGTCGCATTTCAAAAGGACAAAGTCCGATGGCACCCGACCGCAGTCATGTGCATCACCGTCTCATTGATATGGGTTGCAACCAGAAGCAGGCGGTTGCAATTTTATACATCATCAGTGCAATCTTAGGCCTGTCTGCCGTTGTCTTAACAACAAGCGGCGAGGTCAAAGCAATGATTTTACTGGTTGCACTCTGCACCGCTTTTGCGATTGTCTCAAAAGTCTATCTGTTCGGCGGACACGAAAAAAAGCACGAAGAAGATCAGCCGGAATTACAAACGGAACCGCCCAGCGATCCAATGCCGAAAACCGAAGCGATCCCGGAAGTGGACAGGGAAGCGGGGAACAAGCAGGATACAGATGAGGAGGAGTCTTGAATATGGCACTCAAAGTAATGACGATTTTTGGAACGCGTCCGGAAGCAGTCAAAATGGCACCTTTGGTCAAGGAATTGGAACGCCGTAATGACATCGAAAGCATTTGTTGTATTACAGCACAGCACCGTGAAATGCTCGACGATGTACTGCAACTATTTGCAATCACACCGGACTATGACTTGAATATCATGGAAAAACGACAGAGCCTGTATACCATCACCTCCAAGTGTTTGCTCGGCTTGGATGCGGTGTTTGAGCAGGCAAAGCCGGATTTGATTTTAGTACACGGAGATACTACCACTACATTTTCCAGTGCCTTGGCCGCATATTACCGTCAAATCGCGGTGGGACACGTTGAAGCGGGTTTGCGGACGTATAACAGGTATTCCCCATTTCCGGAAGAGATGAACCGCACTTTGGTTTCCGATATGGCAGAGTTTCACTTTTGTCCCACCGCGATGAACAAAGAAAATTTATCCAAAGAGGGCATCACGCAAGGCGTTTATATCACGGGCAATACCGTAATTGATGCGCTGGAAACCACAGTCAACCCATTGTATCAGTTCCGTTCCGAACTGCTCAATACACTGGATTACAAAAATAAAAAAATCATTTTGGTGACCTGTCATCGCAGAGAAAATTATGGTGAGCCGATGACCCATATTATGAAAGCACTCCGTCAAATCGCAGATGGCTTTCCGGAAGTGGAGCTTGTCTATCCGGTACACCCCGCGCCTGTTGTGAAAGAAGCCACGCAGACTTATTTAACCAATCACCCGCGGATTCATTTGATTGACCCGCTGACCCCGGATGAAATGCATAATTTAATGGCACGCGCCTATTTTGTAATGACCGATTCGGGTGGCTTACAAGAGGAGGCACCCGCATTGGGTCGGCCGGTTCTCGTCCTACGCCGTGAGACAGAACGCCCGGAAGCCATTGAGGCCGGAACCGTTCGTCTGGCCGGTACAGAACAAGCCGACATTTTCAAGCTCGCCGCCGCGCTTCTCAAAGATGAAACCCTATATCAAACAATGGCAAAGGCGGTCAATCCATACGGAGATGGCAAGGCCTGTCGGCGCATTGCAGACGCAATTCTCTGGTCAAGAGGGCTTGCAAAACAACCGCCGCAAGAATTTGCACCGCGCAAAACAAACCCTTAAAAGCAATGGGAACACGCAATCGAATTGTAATCGTACTGCTCATTGCGGCAACGATGATTGCCGGTGTACTTGCGAGCTTTGGACTGCCCCTCTTCACGGAGGGAACACCGGAGGTGCGACTGCCCGATTTGAGCCAAGGGAGCAGTGCCGGAGAACCGACAGATCCCTCCGGTGGAAATTTGCAAAATTTTGTACCGGTGACGATCACACCCGGTACCGTGCAGGATGTGATCGCCACACTGACGCGCCCCGAAAGTTACGAGCGCAATCTCACATTCGAGTCTTTTTGGAGTCAGAACGGCGTCATGCAGGCTGCGACAGGTACGGTTCAGGTGTGGGCAGATGGCGATTTTTTCAAAACCACGACACTGCTTCCGGACGGAAGCGTGCAGCATGAC
>JAVVSI010000008.1:0-15753 GCA_036654315.1 Evtepia sp.
CAAGCCATCCAAAAGCGTGAGCCTGATCGTCGGCTCTAAAATCTTCAAAACAACTCCCGGGAATCCCCCGCCCGTCCCAACATCAATGACGCTTTTGTGTTTCCAATCCAGGATCGGAATTAAAGCCGCAGAATCTAAAAAGTGTAATCTCGCTACGTCCACAGGATCCGTAATTGCGGTCAGATTCATCACTTTGTTTTGCTCCAATAGCAGTGCGCTGTATCGAATCAGCTGATCAATGGCATTGGGCGGAGCTGTGATTCCCAATGTACAAAGTCCTCTTTCCAGTATTTCTTTCACTATTATTTCACCAGTCCATAATGTGTCCACTGGCGACGGAATAGGTATAAAATATAACCAATGCCACCATGAACACAACACCAATCCACGCTAGAATTCGAGTGCGAAGCGGCGTTTCCGGTCGTTTCTCGACTTCCTTTTTGGGCGGATCAAGTTCCGTTTTATCTTTTGGATCAAGTTCCGTTTTATCTTTTGGATCAAGTTCACTCATAGACTTAAAACTCCCTTGGTGTAATGACTTCCAAACCACCAAGATATTTCCGCAACACTTCCGGAATCACAACAGAACCATCCTTTAATTGGTTTTGTTCCACCATCGCGGGGAAAATACGGCTGGTGGCAAGACCGGAACCATTTAAGGTATTCAACAGTTCAATTTTCCCGCTATCCGCACGGCGGAATCGCATATTACCACGCCTTGCCTGATAATCACGGGCATTCGAAACAGAAGAAACCTCTTTATATCCGTTCATTGAGGGAATTTGAATTTCAATATCATAGGTTCGCGCCATGGATGCAGAGCAATCCCCGGCAGCCAATTTTACCGTACGGAAATGGAAGCCTAAGCCCTGAACCAGACCTTCCGCTTTTCCCACCAACTCTTCAAAGGCCGCATCCGAATCCTCCGGCTTTGTGAACTGCACCATTTCTACCTTGTTAAATTGATGTCCTCGTACCATGCCCCGCTCATCTGCACGATGAGAACCGGCTTCCCGACGGAAACAGGGTGTATAGCTGATATACTTGCGCGGCAATTCGGCTTCGGTCAAAATTTCATCCCGATGCATCGAAACCAAGGCTGTCTCCGCAGTTGGCAACATAAAATGCATCCGTTCGTCGGTCGGATTTTCGATTTTATAAACTTCATCCGCAAATTTAGGGAATTGCCCTGCCGTTTCACCGCACTGATATTCCAGCATATGCGGAAGCAAGACCAATTCGTAACCATCACCCAAATGCGTCTCAATGAAATAATTCAGCAACGCCCATTCCAGCTTTGCACCCATACCGCGATAAATCCAAAATCCGCTACCTGCCAATTTTGTCCCGCGTGGGTAATCAATCAGACCCAGTTTGGTACACAAATCCACATGATGCTGTGGTTCAAAATCGAATTTGTGTGGCTCCCCATAATAGCGAAGCGGCTCGTTATTTTCCTTTCCACCCGGCTTTAAATCGGGATCGGGCAGATTGGGTAAGCTTAACATCAAAACACGGTATTCCTCTTCTACTTTGCGCAGTGTATCGTCGTTTTCGGCGATGGTAGCCTTGAGTGCTGTCATCTTTGCAAAGATAGCTGCCGTATCCTCTCCCTGTTTTTTCAGCTGTGGGATTGACTTGCTCACCTTATTTTGCTCTGCCTTCATTTGCTCGTTATTGTAAATTATATCACGTCTTTGCGTATCCAACTCCAAAATTCGGTCGATTTCCGCGTCACATGGAAATTCTTTTCCGCGCAGTGCCTCTTTCACATAGTTCGGATCTTCTTTGATTCGTCTCATATCTAACATAAAACATTCACCTTTAACCTTATATTACGATTTATTTAGTTTACTAAATAGGTCTGCATAGGCATCCGAAGGCGATAGCACACCTTCTTTTGTTGCTGTGACCGGCAAAGAAGCACGCAGTCCGCTTGCTTCAAACTCCGCCATCTGTGCCCGTGCTGTCTGGTAGTCCTTGGCCAGATAGCTCGTTTGGATCATTTGCAACCACGTCAATGCGTCCCGTGTATGTTCTGCCGCCGTCAAGGTCTGCTGCAAATTGTTCGTATCCGTTTTTATGACATCCAGCTCTTCCTGCATTTCGTCCAGACGCGTTTGCAGATCGTCGTTCTCCTTTGTCAAATTCACAATTGACTGGGTACTCACCGCTGTAGAGGATAAGCCTTTCATCAGTGCTTCGTGGTTTCTCTGCTGCATCAAAAATGAAAAAATCATCAGAAATAAGGCGGCAGCAAACATGACAGATACATAAACAACCACCGGTTTTGATTTGCTTCGTTTACTATCTTTCTCTTTGTTTTCAGATATTTTTTTTGCGTCCGGCGACGGTATCGGATTCACAGGCGGATCGTCGGGCGGCGATATGTTTGTTCCATTTAACTTCTGTTTCACGGCTTCGGTCGCCAAATCCGACAATTCCGCCAGTGCTTCCGGCGTTTGTATCTCCTCGCTCATAGTCCGCGCTCCTTTCCACGCTCCTCTAAAATTTGCAGAAGCGTTTCCAAGTCTTCCTTATCATAGTATTCCAATTCTATTTTCCCTTTACGCTTTTGATACGATATTTTGACCTTGCGACCGTAATATTCACTCAAATGACAGGCCGCTTCCTTTAAATAGATCTTTTCCATGCCAATTTCTTTTGCTTCCGGTGCGAGAATTCCTTTTGCCATGCGTTTGACTGCTGTTTCCGTTTCACGCACAGACATTCCGCTATGCACAATACGATTCGCAAGCTCGATTTGTAGTTCGGAATCCGACAGTGACAGTAAGGCTCTACCATGCCCTGCACTGATGGTTCCCTGCTCCAAAAGCCATTTTACTTCCGTCGGCAAGGCGAGAAGCCGTAATGTATTGGTAATCGAAGGTCTGGATTTCCCCACGCACACCGCTGCTTCCTCTTGCGTCAAACCGTATTCATCCATCAACGCACGATAGCCTGCTGCTTCTTCCATTGGATTCAAATCCGCACGCTGCAAGTTTTCGATCAGTGCGATTTCCATAACCTTTCGATCATCGGCATCTATCACAACTGCCGGCACATGATTGAGTCCTGCTATCCTTGCCGCACGCCAACGGCGTTCTCCCGCAATAATTTGGTAATAGCCGGACGACAAGCGGCGTACAGTCAGCGGCTGTATGATACCATGCAGACGGATCGACTCCGCAAGTTCAGCCAAGGCCTCTTGATCGAAATGTTTGCGCGGCTGATTGAGTCCCGGTTCCACTTGAGAAATCGGCAAAGAGAGTGATCCGGTCTCTTGGGTTTGGAGTGCTGCGTCTCCAAGCAGTGCGCCGAGTCCTCTGCCAAGACCTTTCCCGGCTCGTTCGGATGACATATCACATCTTCCTTTCCGGGTCTAATATTTCTTCCGCCAATCGGTTATATGCCTCTGCACCTTTTGAGGTCGCATCATACGCACTCACGGGTTTTCCGTGACTGGGTGCCTCCGACAAGCGTACATTCCTTGGAATCACACTGGCAAAGACTTTTCCCGGAAAATGACGCTTCACTTCCTCCGCCACCTGCAAAGACAAATTGGTTCGACCATCGTACATCGTAAGCAACACGCCCTCCAATTCCAGCGCGGGATTCAGGCTGCGCTTCACAATGCGTACGGTCGAGAGCAAATCGGACAGACCCTCCAAAGCATAGTACTCACACTGCACCGGCACCAAGATGCTATCGGAGGCACATAGGCAATTCAATGTCAGCAATTCCAAAGATGGCGGGCAATCAATTAAAATATAATCATACTGATCTTTCAGTTCTCGCAACACGTTTTTTAATAGGTACTCCCGTTCCGGCATATCTATAATCTCAATGGATGCACCCGCTAAGGTTTTATTCGATGGTAATACATCCGCATATTTCGTATGAACGAGACATTTCTCGCCCGGGACATGGTTAATCAGTGCATCGTAGACCGTTGGAGAGACTGCATTCTTATCGACGCCCAAACCCGATGTCGCATTCCCCTGCGCATCAAAATCACACACCAGCACGCGGGCATCTGCGTTTGTCAAACAGGCTGCCAAGTTCACACAGGTTGTTGTTTTCCCAACGCCGCCCTTTTGGTTCACAATTGCTATTGTTTTCGCCATACTGCCACCTTCTTTCGAGGATCAAACGGATACGCCCATTATACGCAGTTTCCAAACAACTTTCAACTGTTTTACGACGAATCCTTGAATTTGTTTCACGTGAAACACAAAAAGTGACCGGACTGCGCGCTTTGATTTTTGGAATCACTTGGAAAATAGAGACACGGCCGAATTTGTCAGACCGGAATGCAGTTGGGTGATCTCGACGAATTTCAGCGTTCTTTTTTTTATCGCTGTGTTAAGATGGGGACATCCTTAGGAAGGAGGTTTTTCTCAATGCCCACACTTCATAAAAAAGGTCTTTTTGACGGAAGCCGCGTCACGTTCATCCAGCCCGCCCTGATTTCTGCCAGCCCCGATCAGCCGCGTCAATATTTTGATCCCGAAGGTTTGACAGAGCTTGCGGACAGTATTCGCATTCATGGAATCCTTCAACCGCTCACAGTACGCCGCCGCAGTGCTGGCCATTACGAGCTTGTCGCAGGTGAACGCCGCTTGCGTGCCGCCGTCCTTTGTGGACTTTCGGAGGTGCCTTGTCTCATCTTGGATGTCACCCGAGAAAGCTCCTGCCTCCTTTCTCTGATTGAAAATTTGCAACGTCGTGATTTGGATTTTTGGGAAGAGGCACAGGCTTTGGAACGACTCATTCGTATGTATGGACTTTCCCAAGAGGAAGCAGCAACCAAAGTCGGAAAATCACAATCGTCGGTTGCAAACAAACTCCGCCTTTTGCGTCTGCCCGCAGAAGTTCTGGAATTGCTCCGCAAAAACGGATTCACAGAACGTCATGCCCGTGCCCTCCTACGCCTCCCTAACTCCAATTTGCAACTTTCTGCCGCGCGGACGCTGGTAGAAAATGGCTGGAACGTCGCGCGCACGGAAGCCTATATCTCAGAACTATTAAATCCACCTCCGGCAGAAGTGATTGACACGCCGGAACCCCCCGAAATCGTGGAAACAATCGAAGCCGTAGCAAAACAAAAACGACCGAAGCGTCCACTCCTCATTCGGGATGTCCGATTTTTTCTCAATACGATCAATCATGGACTTTCCGTGATGCAATCCGCAGGCGTAAACGCCGAGTGCGCGCAGGTCGACGAGCAGGATTCCATTTTACTGACCATACGAATTCCAAAACAAGCAAGTGAAAAAGGGACTGTTGCATAACAATGCAGCAGTCCTTTTTTTGCGGATTCCGACCTCGCCACATTTAGTTCACAACGGTGGGTGGTTCCGGTGGTGCCGGTGGTTCGGGCGTCGTCGGTTCTGTTGGCAGTTCCACCGGTGGTGTGGGTTCAGGCGGCGGGGTCGGTTGCTCCACAGGTGGCGGGGTCGGTTGCGGCGGTTCCGGTACTTGTGGTGGTTCTACCGGTTGTGTTGGTTGCGTCGGCTCCGGTCTTGGCTCAGCGGGTTCCGGCTGATGCGGTCGCTCCGACTCCGGACGATTGACACTCATTGGTTGTTCCTCTTCCTCACTCTCCGTGGGAGAAGCAACCGTTGGCAAATCGACCGGCGCAGGTGGCAGTTCTTCTTGAAAATAATAGTTGACAATTTGTGCCGCAATGGCACCCAACTGTGAACCCGAACCACCCTCCTCGACAACAATCGCAATGGCAATCTCAGGATCATCATAAGGTGCAAAACACACAAATACAGCATTGGAATCCTGATTGCCGGTTACCTGTGCGGAGCCGGTTTTCGATCCGACTGCCACCGGTGAATTTTTGAAATACCGCCAAATAGCAGACGACTGTGTCACCTGCAACATTCCGCTTTTCACCGCTGCCAGATGTTCCGGCGCAATATTCATCGTACCCAAGGATTCCGCTTTGTACTCGGTCACCAAGGCAGAAAAATCATAGGTCTCAACCGATTTCAGCAAATGTGTCCGCCAACGCGTCCCCCCATTCACCAATGTCGCAACGTAATTCGCCATTTGTAGGGTCGTAAACTGGTTGTTTTCCTGTCCAATTGCTGCGGACAGCGTATTTCCTTCATACCAAGTCTGTCCAATGGATTCGGTATATTCGGGCCCGGCAACCACACCCACAGCCTCACCGCTCAATTCAATGCCGGTTTTTTCACCCAGCCCGAATTTTCTCGCATAATCCTCCAATAATTCGATGCCCAAACGGCGACCGACATCATAGAAGAAGATGTTGCAGGAATCTCTGATTGCCTCGCTCACCGTCTCTGTCCCATGCGTTTTGCCGCTCTGTCGATAAATCCAGCACTGTGGACGCGGACTGGAATAATAGAGATATCTGCCGGTATCCAGAATTTTTGTTTCGGGGGTAATAATGCCCTCCGTCAATCCGGCAATGGCAGTCACCATCTTGAATGTGGAACCGGGCGCATAAATACCCTGTACGGCACGGTTATACATCGGTCGATTGGGTGCATTTCGTAGCATATCATAATCTTCCGTAAACGTCTCTATGTTATAGGTTGGGTAGGAGGCCAGTGACAAAACGGATCCATCCCGTACATCCAAAACCGCCACTGCCGCACCTTTTGCATGACCCAGTCTCGGCACTTTTTCTGCAAGGGCGCGTTCGGTTTCTTCCTGCAATCCCAGATCCAAGGTCAGGGAAACTTGATCGCCCGGCTCCGGCTCCTTTAAATAGGCCTCGCTCATAATTTTTCCTTGCTTATTTAATTCCAGAGAATGCGTACCATCTACGCCATGAAGGTACTCTTCAAACGCCTGCTCCACGCCCTCTTTGCCAACATTGTCATCCATGGCGTAATCGAGCTTTTTATATTTCTCCCATTCCTTTGGGTTCATCGCGCCGACGCGTCCAATAATATGTGCAGCAGAAGTCGTATGATACTTGCGTGCAGCAACAGGGCGGAATTTGATGCCCGGTATCTTTAATTCCTTAATCCGTGTAATCACGGAAGTCTGTATATCCTGTGCAAAGTAATAGGGCAAGAATGTGATTTCTTTACTCCGCATTGTTGTTTCATAAAGAATCCCAATCAGATCTCGGGTCTGTCGTGCAGAATAGCCGCTGATCTTAAATTTCTCTGCCATCTGTATGAGCATCTCATCCGGAGATTTTCCCGCCGTTTCCCACTTCATTTCCTTTGCCAATGCATCATAGCGTCCGCGTGCGGCATCCGACATCTCGGCGTAAGTATAGGGTGCATCCCGCGAGATCGGCAGTGTATCCGTCCAGACAATCCCCTCTTCATTACAGATGTTCATGAGGGCAATCAAAATCTCATTGCGGTTCTCTCCCATATCCGATAAGTCCAATTCAATCCGATAAGAAACCTGATTTGTCACAATCGGATTCCCATTTCGATCCAAAATTTGACCACGCGCCGCATCGACGCGTTCCACCTTCACGGTACTACGCGAAGCCTGCGCCAGATAATCCACACCCTTTACAACCTGCGTAGAATACAGGACATAGAAAAATGAACACAAGAGAAAACATAAAATACCCTGCACTACCAAAATACGGACATGAAATTGCTTGTCATCCAAGGTTTGACTCCTTCCTTTCTGTTTCACGTGAAACATTATCTTGCCTGTGGATTTGTCAATTGCCCAGCCTGCCGGCGTAATGCATCTGTTTATGAATGCGATGATACAGCAGATAGATCAAAGGAAAACAAATCATCGAATACAGAAGCTCTATCCCTGCCACACACAGAAGCGATAAAATCGAACCGTCATCCATCAAAACGTGTGTTAGCACTTGTCCGATTTCCAAAAGCGTCATCACAAAAAGAGAGCAAATAAAACAGCCCGAAAAGCCCTGCTGAATACGATAGCGTGCCAATAATCCTGCAACGAATCCCAGCAAAGACAGCCCGAAAATAATCAGGCCCACTGACTCCGGCGCAATGATTTGCATCAAAAGTCCCACACACATTCCATAGCCCGCACCTGCCGGTGCGCCCTCCTGCACTGCCACAATCCCTACAGTCAAAGGAAGGAGTGCCGGGTAAAACCCAAACAAAGGCAATTCCGATAAAACAAATGTCTGAATCAGACAAAGTAAAAATAATGCCGCTGAATAAGGAATCCAGACATATACGTTGCGTTCAATCACGGGAGCATTCACCTCAGTCTATGATTTGAAACGATTTAATTACGAATACCTGTACCATTTTATCGACTGCGACAGTCGGTTTTAATACCGCAAACTTGGTGAGTCCCGATGAATCCGTACGGACTTCTTGGACAATTCCCACCGGCAGTCCCGTTGGATACATTCCCTCTGTTCCGTAGGTGAGGACTTCGTCCCCCTCCATCAGCGTAACATCTGCCGGCAGATAGGAAAGTTTCAGCAGCCCCTCTGACATAAGTGAAAAATCACCCTCTAATACGGCAACTGTTCCGGTACGCACCACCTGTCCACCCATTTGAAGTCCGGAGTCTATGGTGGTCAAAAGTGTCGACCACGTCTGCCCGACTTCACTGATCACCCCCACCAAGGCACCGGTCGAATCTATGACACAATCATCCACCGCTACCCCCTGTGAAAGACCCTTATCAATCGTCACTGCGCGATTCCAATTTGTGGACGAACTTGCTATAATTTTCGCGGGTTCAAATTCAAAGTCCGAACGCTTCTCCCGCAGAGACAACAATTCACGCAATCGGATGTTCTCCTGACTTGCCACGGATCCATCCCGCGCCTGTTGACGCAATTTTGCGACTTCCTCACGCAGTGCCTGATTTTCCTTTTCCATCGCCTCATAATCGAATAGCGATCGATAAATTGTTTCTATACCGCGTGTCCCCATTCCGATCACGCGTTCCACGGGTGTTGCGATGATTCCTGCTAAATTCGATAAGGGCATGGTCGTTTTTGAATAAAACGCAGAGGCAACCATTACAATAATTGTCAGGCAAAGGCTGACAATCAAAATCCATATTCCTTTGTGTTTGAACAGATTTTTCACACTTTACCGTCCTCATTTTGATGCATACAATTGACCCCAAACTCACGCAGCATTAAATTCACCAGATGCAAGGGCAGACCCATCACATTGTAAAAATCGCCGTGAATCTCCTCTACGAACAACGCACCCATTCCTTGGATTCCATATCCTCCCGCTTTATCATAAGGTTCTCTCGTCTCAACATAGTCTTTGATTTCCAATAAGTTTAATCTGCGGAATTTGACCTCTGTGACACTTCCCTGCGTTAAGACAGTTTCTCCCTGTTGGAGCGTCACGCCCGTATAGACCAAATGGCTCTTTCCGGAAAGAGAGGCTAACATTTGAAACGCTTCTTTTTTTGAGTCCGGCTTTCCCAAAATGCGATTGCCCATAACCACAACGGTATCTGCGGCAATCACAAGCGGCTGTTCCCCAAGGTGTCGCGCCGCCACAACCCCTGCCTTTTCGGCAGAAAGCGCAGCTACATACGCCGCCGGTGAACATCCCTCACACGCCCCTTCGTCGATATTCGGCGCATCAATATGAAACTGCAAGCCAATCTGTTCCAACAAAGCCCGACGACGCGGCGATTGTGAGGCTAAAATGATTTCTGTCATAAGACATAGTTTCCTTTCAGTATTTCCGTTTTTCCCTGTTTCCATACGGAGGTTTCACATGAAACATTGCGGGATTCATTCCACATCGCGATAATAGAGTCCCCGCGTGAATTGGGCGCGCTTCGTACCCTGTTTGTATTCTTCCAAAACTTTGATACAGTCCTCCGCCGTCTCCTCGGAAAATAAAAACCGCGCACCCCACAGACCAATTGTTTCATAGTCTTGCTTTTTATCTGCCAAGAAAAGCGTCTTGCTATTCAACAATTCACTCCGACCGCCCCACACAGTACGCGCCGGAAAGATCTCTCCCAAACGATCACGGAGCGTTTCAATGGGATTTTCGCTTATCATAAGCGGCAATCTACCATACACAATCGCTTCCGTTTGTATCGGCTTTTCAAGATCACGGATTTGCGCAAATTTAAGCTCAAAAGATGCCGTTGCCGATACAAACCCAAATCGCTCCAATTCTCGCCCGGTGAGTGAATTGAAAAATTCCAAGCCATAATCACCACGCAACCGGAATCCGTATTGTTTCGCTATGTGCAAAAGACCCCAATTCCCAACAAGTGCCGATATCGCACCACAGTCTTTCGCAATGCGAAGTTCTCTTCCCAATGTTGAAAACTCTCGATCCCATGCGATTCTGGGCAAGGACACTGCAAATTCTGTTTCCGGGAAGGCTGCGATCCATTGTTTCATTTTTGTGGCATGATCGGCATATATCTCACTCGGCAGGTAAATAACCGCCGCCGCTTTACAAAGCGTTTCGCTTAACTGCCCCACACGCGTCAGCGAAACTGTAATACAGGCTGCCTCTTGTGAATTCTGTTTTGATTTTATGTTGCCATGGAACGCCATACTGCGGCGTGTCGGCACTGCCGTGCGCTGCACTTCCAATGCGGTCAGCACTTCACGGCGTAGTGCATTGAGTTGTGAGAGCGGCACAGATAGACCGGGATCCAATTCTATCTCTATACTACGGCAAGTGAATACGGTCCCACCGGTTTTGCGCAATTGCGTTTCCACCTGTGTACGGCTGATTTCTCGCTGCACCGCAACTTTTGGAATCTCCCCCACTGCACTTGCACAATATCCATCCTCATCTGTGGCAATCACATAAATCGGTTTATTTTCGCATAGTTCCGCAAAAATATCAATCCCGATTGTGCGATGCTCCTGATTTAAATAATCGGCTCTTACCTCCGCAAAAAGTGCTTTGGGATCCCCTGCCTGCTTCCGGCTGCCAAACATCGTTTTGCCTTTTTCATCTGTAAAATATCCATGGGTAAATCCCCGCGAAAAAGCCAATTCCAAATCCGCAAGATCTTCTTTGGAAGGCGGTCGTTTGCGTGCTTCTGCGTAAATTTTTGTTTCCACTGCCACATATTCCGCACGTTTCATGCGTCCCTCTATCTTAATACAGGCAACACCCATATCGCGCAGTTCATTTAAGTATTGGACAAGCGAGAGATCACACAAGGAGAGCGGTGCCCCTCCATTGTACGAAAGGCGGCAAGGCTGTGCGCACATACCACGATTTCCGCTCCGTCCACCAATCACAGAAGATAAAAAACACTGTCCACTATAGCACATACAAAGCGCACCGTGAACAAATACTTCCACTTCAATGGGACGCTTGCATATCGTTGCAATCTCAGTCTTTGGTAGCTCACGTGCCAAAACAACGCGGGTCATTCCAATGGCACGGCAAAAATCCGCACCGTCTGCATTGTAAATTGACATTTGCGTCGATGCGTGGAGCGGCAGATCCGCTACCGTTTCGCGCAGTAATTTTGCTAGGCCGATATCCTGTACCAGCACAGCGTCCACCCCGATCGCTGAAGCAAACGCCCCAATTTCAGCCGCTTGTTCCAGTTCCCGATCTGTCAGCAAGGTATTCATTGTCAAATAAACTTTCACGCCACGCAGGTGACAGTCTTTCACTGCCGTTATCAATTCTTCTTTTGAAAAATTCTTTGCATTGCGCCGTGCATTAAAATCGCCGTAGCCGAGGTAGATCGCATCCGCCCCCCCTGCTATCGCCGCTTTTACCGCTTCAACCGTGCCTGCCGGTGATAACAGTTCCAAGTCCTCACTTCTTTTCATTTTGTAATTTGAATATCTCGCGTTTGGATTCTGACAGCTCTTGTTTCATCCGCGCCGACTCATCTAAATATGCTTTTAGCTGATGTCTTAAATTATCTGCAATTTCCAATTCTTTAAAGTATTGATCCGCTATATTCATTGCCGTGAGCAAACCCGCATCTGAGAGTGAAATCCGACCATCATCCATGACACGATCCAATTCACTGTTGACATGGCTTGCGACACGTTTAATATATTCATCATCTTCTGCGCCTACCAGTGTATAATTTTGTCCGCCCAGCATAACGGAAACATGATTTTTCATGATAAAGTTCTCCTTTTAGGTTTCTTTTTGACACAACTATGCTATCATATTATATCACAAAATCAAGCGGGAAAAAACCTGTTTCGATACGATTTTCATTTCCCGCGCCAAAACAACAGCCGACAGGTTTTCGTCATGATCACCTGTCGGCTGTATTATCACTCTTTTGATTCTTTCCCGGCAAGACGAGAAAAGACAAATTGGCCTGACGCACTGAGATCTTCCATGGTCCATCCGCTGAGCTTTTCAGTCGCCGGACGCAAGGCTGCAGACGTTTCTGCTTTATTGCTCAGTGACCAATTCACCCAGCTGATATTTTTGTCATTGAGGAAATCAAGAAACTCCGCTGCTGCATCGAACGCCATCGCGCCGTCTCCGCTCTCCTCACTGACACCCCACTCGGACACAAAAATCGCCAGACCCGCTTCGCGTGCCTGCGTCAGGTCACGTTGATATGTCTGATCCATCGTTGCGGTGTACTGATGGTAGCAATACAGAATCCCCTCATACGGCAAGGGTGCTTGCACTACGCTTGCAAGATCGGTACAATGGCGCGGTGTTCCCACTAAAATCATAGCATTCGGTGCATTTTTGCGTATCAGGGGAATGATTCGTTCCGCATAGCCGGAAATATCTGCCCAAGAGGTATCGCCGTTCGGTTCATTACAAATCTCGTAAAGCACAGCCGGCTCCTCTGCATATCGACGGGAAATCTCATCAAATAGTTGTGCCGCCGCATCACTGTGCAGATTGGGGTCTTGGTCATACAGCACATGCCAGTCTACAATCACATACATATCCGAAGCCAACAAATTTTCAATTGCAATCAAAAGTGCGGTCTTTGCTTCCTCCGGTATGTTTACAAAGCCCATCTCTTGGTCGCTGTAAAGGGCAATACGCATCACATTTCCGCCGTATGCTTTCACTGTGTTTGCGGCGCGCACTGTCGCGTATTCCGGATACCACATTAGGCCATGTGTACTCATGCCGCGCAATTGCACCGGCTCGCCGTTCTGTCCCAGAAGGGAAACGCCCTCTACCCGCAAGGCTCCGTGCGCCCGAACGCCGTCACCTTTGTATTCATATTGATCAATTTTCTTTTGCAGTGCTTCCACTTTTTGCGCTTCTCCCCGCGAATACACCACAAGACCAATGACCATTGCAGCCACAAGAAGCAGGGTGACACAAATCTTCCGCATCATTTTTGGCCTCCTATTCGGCTATGGATACCGTTTCTCGCAGGGCGGTTTGCTGTGTATACCAGGCAGTGAGTGCGTCACGCAAGCGCGGGTCGGCTGCAATCTCTTTCCAATTTTCTATGTGATAAAGCGTTGTACCCATATTGGGAAGGTGCAAACAGGAAACCGCGAGTCCCGTGTCCAACAAAAGCGTGATGCGTTCCGGTGATACAGCCGGAAAGGACAGACGGATATATTCGTAATTGAAGTCCTCCACCGTAACCAAACCATTTTCCTCCGTGCGCACCTCCCGATGCACCGATACACGAGGTAATTTGCGGTTGGACGCCTGCATAGAGCCTTTTCGACCACGCAAATTTGAGCTTACCTCTTTTAGCACATTGGACTGAATGACAACCGGCAAAGTATGATGTCGATCGAATACAATTTGTAAATATTCCATTTTGTCCCGCTCGCTTCTCTCACGGACTTGCAAGCTGTATTTCCATGTATCGTCAACCTGTGTCACGTGCGTCACGTGGCCTGTCAGCTTTGCAGAATATCGCTCCGTTGTAATATCCAGATCAACTTTCTCGTCATACGGAATATATTCCGGAAACGGAAACAGAATGGCAATGCCCGATTCGGAAACATCGCAGGTCTTTCCTTCGAAAATGACCCCCGATGCCAGTGTTACCTTGACATCCACTTGTGCGGCCAGCCGCTCTTCATGACGGAAATTCACTTTCCCGCGCATAAAAAATACAGCCATTAAAAGAAAATAGGAATTCAACAAAAGCCAAAACACAAGAATCAAGTTTGCATAGGCATGGTAAACCACGATACCGTAAACACTGAACACAAGGCCAAGGCAGGTTGCCATCATTAGGATCAAATGCGGAATTGCAAACCGAAAGTCGCTCCCGGATCCGGTATTTGCCGCTTTACTTGTCACGATAAATTTACGTTGACGCACACCGATACTCTCTAAAAAAATCGGAATAATCATATAGGGGAAAATGATGGTGTCCACAATATTACTCCAGCGTTGGTTGCGGATATTCCCCGAAATGACGCGCAACGCACGGTTATAGAGCAAATAATAGGGCAACCAAAAAACAGCGAGTTCTATCAGACTACAATCCACGATACGGACACCAAAGACCGTAAACAAAATAGGAGATGCAATATAAATAAACCGACGCATAAACGTCCACCAATATAAAAAGCTCGAAAAATAACTCAGCCGCGTCGCGATCTTCATTTTGCCAAAGTGAAAAAATTGTGCGCGTATCGTTTGCACACAACCGCGCCCCCATCGTTCCCGTTGCTTAATCAGACTCGGCACATCTGTGGGCGCAAGGCCGTGTGCCAAGGTCTTATCCACAGCATAGCAAAGATAGCCTTCCTTTTGGATCTCAATGCCGGTCGCGAAATCTTCCGTAATACTACCCAGTTTAATGTAATCCACATCTTCCAGTGCCTGCCTTGAAATCAGGGTATTGGAACCTGCATAAATGGCTGAATTCGTGCGATTCCGCCCTACATTTACATCGCGGAAAAAATAATCCTGTTCATTGGGGATACTCTTTTCAGAGTACAGATTATACTGAAATAGATCCGGGTTATAAAAACTTTGCGGCGTTTGAATAAACCCGATTTTCATTTCTTCATCCGGTTTTTCCCGTTCCCGCCATGTGCCGTCTCTCAAACGCTCCATACGCGGCAAAAAGAAATAAGGCACCGTTTCCATTAAAAATCGACTCGTGGGGATCATATCTGCGTCCAAGGTGGCCACCAGCGGCGAGGTTGTTTGTTTCAGCGCGTAATTCAGATTACCGGCTTTTGCATGTTTATTCTCAGTCAGGCCAAAGTAGCCCACCTTCATTTGTGCGGCCAGCGCTCTGATTTCCGGTCTATTCGTATCGTCGCACAAATAGATATGCACTTTTCGGGGATCGGGATAGCTTTGATGTAGGCATCCATTCACTGTTTTATACAGCAGCTCTTTGTCTTCATTATGCGTAGCAATGAGCATATCCACATCCGGATACCAGTCACTTGGAATCTCCGGCATGGCGGGGGTCTTATTCGAACTCATGTTGCGGTAATGTTCAATCGCTTCGAACACGCCGACGAGTTCTGCCGTCACCAAAGCAATCCCTGCAACCAGTGATACAATTCCGGCGTGTAGCGGCAATGTGAAAAATAGCCGCCATATGATGTAAATCAACGCAGTCACGAGCGCACCCACCATAAGGACGCGATGCCTCTTTTTCATTTCTACTTTCATGATGGCACCTCTCTTGTTATGCTTCTCTTCTAATCAAAATAATGGCAATTAAAAATACTCCAATAAACAACAAGGCAAACACATCGCCATACCGTTGCACAAAATGCGCCTCCTCTTTCGTCGGAATTTTACTATCGCAGAATTGATAAATATCTTCTATATGCACATCCAGCCAATCAGCATGCCGCTGATATGCCGTTTTCATGCGCGCGATCTCCGCTTC